>JAAZPG010000038.1 GCA_012797375.1 Acidobacteriota bacterium | reverse complement strand
GGTCTATCTGAAAGGACTGGCCGCCGAAAAGCTGTCCTTGGACGAGCGGATGTCTTTTTACCGCGTCCCCGGCGTTTCGATCGCCGTGATCGATAAAAACGAGCTGGAATGGGCCAAGGCCTACGGCGAAAAGGACAATCAGACTCATCAGCTCCTGACCCCGGAAACTCTTTTCCAAGGCGGGGCGTTCAGCCAGATGATCGCCGGCGCGGTCGTCACGGCCCTGGCCGGGCGGGGGACGATCTCCCTGGACGAGGACGCCGCCTCGGGCTTGAAATCCTGGACGTTTCCGCGCGAGTTCGACCGGCGGAGCCACGCCCTCGACCTCCGCTCGCTTTTAGCCCACGGGAGCGGGCTTTCCGACCAGGTCCTTCTCGGATACGGGCACGACGAGCCGCGGCCCGCGCTCGCTGAAATGCTGGCCGGAACGAAGCCGGCGACCAACGCGCCGCTGTGGTACACGCCGGCCGGGAGCCGCCTGTCCCGGACGCGCTACGCCGAGTCGGGTTACGTCGTTTTAGAAGCTTTTTTAACCGACCGGACCGGCCGGCCGTTCGCCGACCTCGCCGGCGAGCTCGTCCTGATGCCGGCCGGGATGGAACACAGCACGTTCGAAATCCCGCTTTCCAACGGGTCGCGGGAGCTGGCCGCCACCGGGCACCTGCGCGACGGCCGGCCGCTCGCCGGGCTTTGGAAATATTACCCGGCCGCGGCCGCCAAGGGCCTCTGGACGACGCCGTCGGAATTCGCCGCCTTTCTCCTGGATCTTCTCCGGTCGGCCGGCGGGGAGGGGGGTCGGATTCTCCCGGCCGCCTCGGCCCGGGCGATGCTCGCCCCCTTCCTGGAAAACCGGGGCCCGGGCTTTCTGGTCGAGGGCGCGGGCGACGACGTGCAATTCAAGTTGAGCGGAAAGACGGAGGGATTCGCCTGCCAGATGGTTCTGTACCCCGTCCGGGGACAGGGCGCGGTGATCATGACCAACAGCGACAACGGCTTCACCTTGATCGATGAAATCCTGGCCGCTCTCTCCTCCGTCTACCAGTGGCCCCATTACCGGCCGGAGGAAAAAACGGTCCTGCGCCTCGATCCCGAAACCTACCGGGGCTGCACCGGGAGGTACGAAGTCGGCCCGAACTATTTCCTGGACGTGACCTGGGAGGATTATTATCTGGTCATCCAGCCGACCGGCCAGGCCGCGACCCGGTTTTACGCCGAGGGCCAGACCCTGTTCTATTCCACCGACCCCTACATTCGGATCCAGTTCCTCCGGGACCGGGGGCCGGTCGAGGGCCTCGTGCTCTGGCAGCAGGATTTCGAGCTGCGGGCCAAGCGGATCGGTCCGAAATAGAGGTTGTCCCATGGCCGAAATCAAGCGGATCGGAATCATGACCGGGGGAGGGGATTGCCCCGGATTGAACGCGGTCATCCGGGCGGTGGCCAAGCGGGCCCTGTTCGAGCACGGCTGGGAGGTGTTCGGGATCGAGGACGGCTACGAGGGGATGATTAAAGCGCGGTTTCGGAGGCTGACGGCCGCCGACGTTTCCGGGATCCTGACCCAGGGCGGAACGATCCTGGGGACCTCGAACACGTCCGATCCGTACGCCTATCTCCTCCGGAGGGGGAAAGGAACAGTCCGCCGCGACGTGTCGGTCCGGGCCGTCGGCCATGTCCGGGAGAAGGGGCTCGACGCCCTGGTCCTCATCGGAGGGGACGGAACGCTGCACACGGCCGCCCGCCTCGCGAAGGCGGGGCTTCGGATCGTCGGCGTCCCGAAGACGATCGACAACGACTTGCGGGGAACGGACCGGACCTTCGGCTTCGACACGGCCGTGAGCGTGGCCACCGAGGCCGTCGACCGGCTCCACACGACCGCTCAGTCCCATCATCGGATCATGATCGTCGAGGTCATGGGCCGGCGGGCCGGCTGGATCGCCCTTTATGCCGGAGTCGCCGGCGGAGGGGACATCATCCTGATTCCGGAGATCCCGTACACCTTGGACGCCGTCGCCGCCAAGATCCACTTCCGGAGATCGTGCGGCAAGAAATTCAGCATCGTCGTCATTGCCGAGGGAGCCAAGCCGAAAGGCGGAGAGGCCGTGATCCACAAGCGGATCGAGACGAGCGTCGATCCGGTCCGCCTGGGCGGCGTGGGTTTCGTCCTCGGCGACGAGCTCGAGCGGCTGACGGGCCAGGAAGCCCGGTGCGTCGTCCTGGGACACCTCCAGCGCGGCGGCTCGCCCACTCCCTCCGACCGGGTCCTGGCGACCCAGCTCGGAGCGGAAGCGGTCCGCTTGATCGCCCGGGGGGAGTTCGGCCGGATGGTCGCCGTCCGGGGCGGGAAGATTTCATCCGTTTCCCTGGACGAGCCGGCGAAGGGACAGCGCCTCGTTCCGCTTGATCACCCGCTGATCACCGCCGCCCGGGCCGTCGGGACGAGCTTCGGCGACGAGAACGCCGGCGGATAAGGCTTTTATTTTCCCTCGTATCCCCGGACGGTGTAGTAATGGGCTCGTTCAAAGAAATTGACGATCCGTCCGTAGAGCTCCATGGCCTCGTAGAGATCCTCGGCCGTGTCGAGCAAGCCCTCGTTGCGGATTTTCAGCCAGACCTCGCGCCGGATCAGGCAGATGGCGATCATGATCTCGGACATGGCGAAGCCCTCGAGGCGGCGCTGCTTGCCTAAGGCCGTCCAGTAGCGTTCCATGTCCATTTCCGTGATGTCGTTGGAAATCCAGCGGCCGAATTGGCTGAAAACGCGGTGGCCCCGGTCGTGGACCTCCCGCTCGTCGAAGGTCCGGTAGGACGGGGCTTCGATGATCGACCGGATTTCCCGGGTATAGGAGCAGGACATCTCCTCGGCGCTCGACTCGATGAGGCGGACGAGCTTCTGGGAAACGGCGGTGGGCACATAGCGGCTGGTTCCGCAGAAAAGATTCATAGACAACTCTCCCTAACGGAAAGATAGGTTCCGGGGAGGCGGCTTGTCAACCCCAAAAAATCCTTTCTTTTCCTTCCGTCTTTCCTTGACACGACCGGGCGGGAAAGGATAATGGATCGGAGGGAGGAGAGGCGGATGGACGAATCAAAGCTGAGCGATGATCATTTTTGTTTCGCCTGCGGCGGCCGGAACCGGCAAGGGTTGCGGATCCGGTTCGAATACCCCGAACCGGGCCGGTGCCGGGCCGTTTGGACGCCCGAAAAACGCTTCCAAGGCTGGAAGGGCATCCTCCATGGGGGGATCATCTCGACCCTGCTCGACGAAGCCCTGGCCCACGCCCGCGGCGCGGAAGGCCGGGGGGCGGGTGAAGCCGCCGTCACGGCTGAACTGACGGTGAGGTTTAAGAAGCCGGTTCAAATCGGGAGTCCGGTCGTTCTCGAGGGCCGGGTCGTTTCGGCCCGGGGCCGCCTGATCGAATGCCTTTCCACCCTCCGCGACGGCAAGGGAAACGAGCTCGCCTCCGCCTCCGGCAAGCTCGTGAAATGTTCTTGACCGGGCTTCGGGGGGGGCCGATCGCCCTTTTGACCAAAAGCATTTGACCTCGGCGCGGAGGCGGTGTCGAAAGGGGCGACGGGCGTTTTTCAGACGTCCGAATCACGATCCGATCGCAATCGATGCGCGAGGGGCCTCATCCGGGAATCAACGGAGTTTTCGAGGTCATGGAGCCGATGATCAAGACGCATCCGTGAGCGCCCCGGCCGGGCGTTTCGACCGGAGCTATTCCGAGATCTTCGGAAAGTCGGCCGCGCCGATCAGCCGGGCGAAAATCCGGGGGATCTCGGTGTTGTCCTTGAATCCGCCGAACAAGCCGGCGCCCGGGCCGAAGGCGAAGAGGGGAACGGCCTCCCCGGTGTGATTGTCCCCTCCCCAAGTCACTTTAAGGACCGCGCCGTCGACCGTCCCGTCGACGACGCTCAATCCTCCCGTGTCATGGTCGGCGGTGACGACGACGAGCGTCCGGCCGTCCTTTTTCGCGAAATCGAGGGCGGCACCGACGGCCTCGTCGAATTTCAAGGTTTGATCGAGGGTCTCTTCCAGGAGATTATCGTGGGCCCGCGAATCGATCAGGCTGCCCTCGACCAGGAGGAAAAAGCCGCGCCGGTTCCGGCCCAGGCGGCGGATGGCCTCGACGGTCATCCCGGCCAGCGTGGGTTCGGGCGGCTCGGTGGTCATATCATCCCGGGCGAACAGGCCGAGGATTTTTCCATCGGGAGCTTCGGCCAGCTCCTCCTTGGTTCGGCAGACCGCATAGCCGGCGTCCCCGGCTTCGCGGACAAGGTCGCGCTCTTCGTCGCGCAAGCTTCCTTCGCGGGAGCGGGGGAGGAAATGCGCGGAACCGCCGCCGAGGAGAAGATCGGTCCCGCTCGCCAGGAGACCCGCGGCGATCCGGCTTTTCAGCCAGCGGCCCGGGGCGTGGGCTCCGAAGCAGGCGGGCGTGGCGTCGGCAAGAGAGGACGTGACGACGATTCCGGTGGCCATCCCGCGGTTCCGGGCGGCCTCCAAGATGGACTGGACCTTCTTTCCGTCCGGAGTCATCGCCACGGATTTGTTGTTGGTCTTCACGCCGCCGGCGAGGGCCGTCCCGGCCGCGGCCGAATCGGTGACAAGGGCGGTCGAGGACGTCCGGACGAGGCCGATGACGGGCATCTCGTCCATTCGAAGAAGACCGGTCAGGCCGCCTTTTCTGGCCCGGGCGGCCGAGGTGATCGAGTTGCCCATCCCGTCGCCGATGAGAAAAATGATGTTCCGGGTCGACTCATGCCCGGGGCCGGCCGGGGGAGAGCAGGCCTGAAGGAGAAGGCAGAAAAGGCCGGCGAGGGCGAAGACAAGAAAGGAAAACCGCGGTCGTCGAATCATTTGGAATCCTCGAAAAATCGGATCCGTCCGGAATTTGAAGGGAAACGATATCACGGGGGCGGAATTTCCGTCAAGGATGATTTTGGCCCTTGACAAACGCTTCGGCGGGGGGTATCTTAGCCATGGTGAACAAAATGGTGAACATAATAAGACAGGAGCTCACCCCGCGCCAGCGGGACATTCTCCGGGCCATCGAGTCTTTCATCTTGGAGCACGGCTACGGGCCGACGATCCGCTGGCTCGGGAATTTCTTCCGGATTCCCAGCCCTTCGGCCGTCTTCAAGCACGTGGCCAGCCTGGAGCGCAAGGGTTACCTGCGGCGCGAGGGTGGAGAGCTGCGGCTGGCGGGCTCGCCGTCCGCCTTGGAGGCGCATGTCCGGGTCCCCCTGGCCGGTCTCGTTCCCGCCGGCTCCCCCCGGGAAGCATTCGAAATGTCGCGGGAGGCCGTGGACGTTCCCGATTGGATGATCGGCCGCCGGCGGGGGAACGTGTTTTGCATCCGGGTCCAGGGCAAGAGCATGATCGATGCCTTCATCGACGACGGCGACCACGTTCTTCTCGAGCGGACCAACACCGTCGCCTCGGGGGAGATGATCGTCGGCCGGCTGGACGACGGGACGGTCACCCTCAAGCGGCTCCGGCGGGAAAACGGCCGGACCATTCTCGTCCCCGAGAACCCCGCCTACCAGCCCTTCGAGGTCGAAAACCTCCTGGTCCTGGGACGGGTGATCGGGATTTTGAGGAAGTATTGACCGGGATCGTTGTTTTGAACTAGAGGCGGGTTCCCTCCCGCCCGTCGTTTTTTGAGGAACCATGTTGAATCATCCGCCGTTTCCGCCGCCGCGGACGAATCGCCGGTCCGTCGCCCCCGCCTTCGGGCCGGCGGACTTCGACGGGACGCCCGCCGCCGCCCGGGCCGCGGGATCGCGGCGCCCCGGCGTCCTCCCGCCCGTTTCCTCCCCGCCGGC
>JAAZPG010000344.1 GCA_012797375.1 Acidobacteriota bacterium | reverse complement strand
GGACGAGCTGGCGCTGAAGACGGGATACGACATCAAGAGGATCACGTCCGTCTCGGGCTATTCAAGCGTCTTTTCCGACCCCGGGCTGATCGACTTGATGATGATGGCCTATGCCGGGCTGGCGAACAAAAGGTGGATTGAGACTCTTCAGCGGCACGGGATCAACGCGGTCGGGCTTACGGGCCTGGACGGCCGGCTGATCGCCGGGAAAAGGAACGCCGGCATCAGGATGAGAAAAGATTCCAAAATCCTGATGGTGAGGGATTATTCCGGAAAACCGTCCGGGATCAACGCCGGTCTTCTCAAGATGCTCCTCGACCGGGGCTATGTGCCGGTCCTCACCGTGCCGATCATCGACGAGAACGGCTATGCCGTGAATTCTGAAAACGACGACATCACGGCGCTTCTGGCGGAAGAGCTGAAGGCGGATCAAATCGTCATGTTCATCGAGGAAAAGGGTTATCTCCGGGATCCGTCCGACCCCGATTCGGCGATGGAAAGGATATCCAAAAGCGAGCTGGCTTTTTTTGTCGGAAACGCCTCCGGGAGGATCAAAAGGAAGCTTCATGCCCTTTTGAAAATCGCCGGCCGGGAGGGGGCCCGGGCCGTGATTTCCGACGGAAGAGGCGAAAACCCGGTTTGGGACGCTCTCAACAATCGAGGGACCGTGATCTCATGACCGGTTTAAGGGAAGCCGAAAAGATTTATTCCTTTCCCGTTTACCCCAAACGGGATTTAGTGCTGGTCAAAGGGGAAAACGCGGCGGTTTTTGACGAGAACGGCAGGGAGTATATCGATTGCGTCGCGGGGAACGGCTCGCTCAACGTCGGCCATTCCAACCCGGCCGTTGTCAAGGCGGTGAAAGACCAGGCGGAAAAAATCATCTCCTGCGCGAATATATTTTATAACGACGCCCGCGCGGCTTTTCTTGAAAAATTGATTTCCGTCATGCCCGCAGGGCTTCGCAAGGCCTTCCTCTGCAATTCCGGCGCCGAGGCGGTCGAGGCGGCGGTCAAGTTCTCGAGGCTCGCGACCAAAAGGAAAAAATTCGTCTCGACCGTAAACGGATTTCATGGAAGGACGCTGGGCGCGCTGTCGGCGACCCATAACAGCAAGTACCGGGAGGATTTCCTCCCCCTTCTCGACGGCTTTTCCTTCGTCCCGTACAACGATTTCGAAAAAATGGAACGCGCCGTCGACCTGGAAACCGCCGGGGTGATCGTCGAGACGGTGCAGGGGGAGGGAGGGGTTTATCCGGGACGTCCGGATTATTTCGCGCGGCTCCGCCGGCTGTGCACGGAGCGAGGCGCTCTTTTGATCATCGACGAAGTCCAGACGGGCTTCTGTCGAACGGGAAAGTTCTTCGGCTTTGAACACTTCGGCGTTGCTCCCGACATTCTCTGCCTGGCGAAATCGATCGCCGGCGGCCTTCCGATGGGAGCCGTCGCGGCCTCGGATCAAATCGAGGTCGGTATCGGGAAGCACGGCAGCACGTTCGGCGGCAATCCTCTTTGCTGCGCGGCCGGAACGGCCGCCATCGAGTTCATGCTCGAAAATAAGCTTTGGCTTGAAGCCGAAAGAAAAGGCTCGTACCTGATGGAAAGACTGCGCCTCATCAAATCCTCCAAAATCAGGGAAGTAAGAGGGCTCGGCCTCATGATCGGCATCGAGCTCAAGGAAAAAGCGAAGCCTTATGTGCTGGACCTTCTGGAAAGGGGGCTCCTCGTCCTCCCTTCAGGTCTCAACATCATCAGGCTTCTCCCGCCGCTGACGATTCCTCGCGACGATATCGACAGGGTGATTGAGCGGATCGCCGCCTCTCTCGGGGATAAAGAAAAAAGCTTCCCGCTTGATTGAATGCCGCCGGATCGATCGACCCCCGGCCGGAATCAGAGCTTCAGGGCCCGCTCCATCTTCTCGAGATTCGTCCGAAGCTCGAAGGGGATCGTCCGGCCGAAGCCGTTGAAAAACTTCTTGATCTCGCCCGCTTCCCCCTTCCATTCGGACGGCTTGATCTCGAACAGCCGGTCCATTTTGGAGCGGGGGATCGGCAGGCCTTCCATGTTGAAATCGTTCATGTC
>JAAZPG010000037.1 GCA_012797375.1 Acidobacteriota bacterium | reverse complement strand
TTGATGACGAACTCGACGGCCTCGTCGCTTCCGGCCTTGGGCTTGACGTTCTGCTCGTACTGGTCGGCCGTCAGAAACTGTTCGAGAAGGGCGCCGAGCTGGATTTCCCCCCACACGCCGCGGGTTTTGACGTTGGTCAGGACTTTCTTCAAATCGCCGACGCCGCTGGCCAGGGTCTGCATCTCCCCCAGGCCCTTGTTGACCTGGTCCAGGCGGTCGCTGACGAACTTGAAGGATTCGCCCAGGCGCTTCTCCAGCGTGGTCTGGAGCTTCTCGTCCACCGTTTTGCGCATTTCCTCCAGGCGGGCGTCGTTGTTGGCTTGGATCCGGTCGAGCTTCTTTTCGACGGCGTCCCGGAGGGCGTCGGCTTTTTTCTCGCTCGCCTCGGTCAGCTTGCCCAAGCGGTCGCCGAAGGCCTCCATCTGGGCCTGCTGGAACTTGGTCAGGCCGGAGACCTGGCCGAAGACGGAATCGGAGACGTTCTTGAGCGACGTCCCGATCTCCTGGCGGAGAGTGGAGAGATGCCGGCTCGATTCCTCCCGGTTGCGGACGAACTCGTCGCGCAGCTCCCGCTCGCCCCGCTCCTGCCCCCTCTCGAGCGCGTCGAGCCTCGCCTGGAGGAGCGAAAGATCGGCGCCCGCCCGGGGACGTTTAAAGAAAACGAGGAGAAGAACGACGGCGATGAACGCCAGGACGGCCGTGACGAGGCCGATGATCTGGAACAAGGACATGGCTCAACCTCCGCTGACATTCAGATAACAGAACGACCGGGTGAAGTCAAACCGGCGGATCCTTGTGTCAAGGCAAGGTGAACATGCCCGGTTTAGCCTAAGGGTCCGATCCTTTTGAGATCGGTTTTGTCGTGAAGAGAGGGCTCATGGCGGCGCCGGGGGGGGGCGGGCGGAGGGATGGACACCGGCTTTGACGTTTGAAAACAGCCGGAGCGGCTTTGGGGGAGGTTTTTCGGCCGGCTCTTGAGTGATGTCCCGGACAACGGGCCGCCGGACCCGCCTTTGAGGAAAGCGGCCGGCCGCCGCTTCGTGTTTTTTCGGCCCGTCCTATTCGCCGATGTGAATCTGGTGCTTCACCTTGTCGAAGACATCCAGCACCCGGTCGAGCTGGGCGTCGGTGTGGGTGGCCATGTAACTGGTCCGGAGACAGGAAAACTCCGGCGTGACCGCCGGCGGCAGGGCGACATTGGCGTAGATGCCCTCGTCGAAGAAGACCTTCCAAGCCTTGAGGGCCTTGAACTGGTCGCCGATGACGATGGGGATGATGGGCGTTTCGCTCGGGCCGATGTTGTAGCCCATCGCCCGCAGCTCGGTCCGCATCCGCTTCCCGTTGGCTTCCAGGCGGGCGACCCGGTCGGGCTCCTCCCGGAGGACGTCGAGGCAGGCCAGGACGGCGGCCACGTTGGCCGGCGGCAGGCTGGCGCTGAAAATGAACGGCCGGGAGAACATCTGGATCCAGGCCACGGCTTCCTTCGGGCCGGCGATGAATCCGCCGACGGAGGCGAAAGACTTGCTGAACGTCCCCATGACCAGGTCGACGTCCTTTTCCATCCCGAAATGGGCTCCCGTCCCCCGGCCGTTGCCGAGGACCCCCAGGGCGTGGGCGTCGTCGCAGAAGAGGCGGGCGCCGTGGGCCTTGCAGACGCGGACGATCTCGGGCAGGGGGGCGATGTCGCCGCCCATGCTGTACACGCCGTCGATGATGACGAGCTTGCCCGGCTCGGGCGGAAGGGTTTTCAAGATCTTGTCGAGGTCGGCGGCGTCGTTATGCTTGAAATAGCGGATGTGGACGCCTTTCTGGACCTTGGCCATCCGGACTCCGTCGACGATGCTGGCATGGACGTCCTTGTCGGTGATGATGATATCGTCGTGGTCCATGATCGCCGGGATGGACCCCAGGTTGACCTGGAAGCCCGTGCTGTAGACCAGGGCGGCCTCCTGACCGACGTAATCGGCCAGCTTTTCCTCGAGCTCGATGTGCATGTGGAGCGTGCCGTTGAGAAACCGGGACCCGGTGCAGCTCGTGCCGTACTTGCGGACGGCCTCGGCCGCGGCTTCCTTGACCTTCGGATGAACCGTCAGGCCGAGGTAGTTGTTGGAGCCGATCATGATGTAGTGCTTGCCGTCGATGATCGCTTCGCACACCGGGCCGAGCCGGGAGTCGGCGTCGGCGATCCAGGCGAACGGCTTGCCGTCGATCGTCCCCGGCGTCGCCGGCGCCTCCTCGAGCGCGGCGTCGCGCGCCGCTTCGGCGGCGGCGACGTGACCCTGCCCCAGC
>JAAZPG010000343.1 GCA_012797375.1 Acidobacteriota bacterium | reverse complement strand
GCGGCCGGCCGCCCGCCTGGCCGCCGCGGCGATCGATCCCGGACGGCGGGGCTTGACATCGGCGTGGATAAAGCCTATAAGAATACTAGGAAATAATAACTGGAAAAATCGAATCGAAGCGATTATATTATGGGGACCTTATCAAGGAGAATTCCATGAAAGATAAAGTCGAAGCGGCTCTGAATAAAATACGGCCCCAGCTGCAGATGGACGGCGGGGACGTCGAGCTGGTCGGGATCGATCCGGACGGCGTGGTCAAGGTGCGCTTGAAAGGCGCCTGCGGCGGCTGCCCGATGTCCCAGATGACCTTGAAGATGGGCATCGAGCGGATCCTCAAAAAGGAAGTTCCGGAGGTCAAGGAAGTCGTCTCCCTCTGACCGCCCGCTTTTCCCGGCCGCCGATGAAACGCGTTTATCTCGATCACATCGCCGCCGCCCCCCTGGCGCCCGGCGTGCTGGAGAAAATGCGTCCGTTCTTGGAGGCCGGATTCGGCAACCCGCAAAGCCTTCATTCCGACGGCCAGGCGGCGGCAGAGGCCGTGGAGGAAAGCCGGGAGCGGGTGGCCGCCCTGATCGGGGCCGCCCCGCCGGAAATCATCTTCACGGCCAGCGGGACCGAAGCCAACAACCTCGCGGTCAAAGGCCTGGCCCAAGCCCAGCGGGCCAAGGGGAATCATCTCGTCGTCTCGGCCGTCGAGCACGCGTCCGTCCTGAATCCGGTCAAAACCCTCGAGAAATCCGGCTTCCAGGCGACAATCGTCCCGGTCGATCGTCAAGGACGGGTCGATCCGGCCGCCGTTGCCGGCGCCCTCCGCGAAGATACGATCCTCGTTTCCGTGATGACCGCCAATTCCGAAGTCGGAACGATCGAGCCGATCGCCGAGATCGTCCGGGCGGTCAAAGCCAAGTCTCCCGGCGTGCTCGTCCATACCGACGCCGTCGCGGCCGCGGGGAATATCCCCCTGGACGTCGAAGCCCTGGGCGTGGACGCCCTGAGCCTTTCCGGAAACGCGTTCTACGGGCCTCGAGGGAGCGCCGCCTTGTTTCTGAGAAAGGGAACGAAGCTCGTTCCTCAAATCGAAGGGGGAGTCCAGGAAGGCGGCCGGCGCGGCGGGACCGAGGACGTGCCGGCGATCGCCGGGATGGGTGAGGCCGCCCGCTTGGCGGCCGCGGCGATGCCGGAACGGACGGCCTGCATGACGGCCCTTCGCGACCGGCTTCTGGACGGCCTGCCTCGGCGGGTCGAGCGCGTCCACCCGACCGGGTCCCGGGAGCACCGGCTTCCTTATCATGCCAGCTTCTGCGTCGAATTCGTCGAGGGAGAGTCCTTGCTGCTCAGCCTCGATTTCAAGGGGATCGCGGCCTCGAGCTTCTCGGCCTGCACGTCCAAGTCGCTCAAGGTTTCCCACGTCCTGCTGGCCATGGGGCTGGACCACGCCCTGGCCCAAGGGTCGTTGATTTTCAGTTTGGTCGAAACGACCTCGGAAACCGACATCGACGCCGTCATGGACGCCTTCCCGCCCGTCGTTCAGCGTTTACGGGATATGTCCCCTCTTTACACCGAGTTTCTGAAGGAGACCCGTCGATGATTTATTCCGATAAAGTCATGGATCATTTCCAGAACCCGCGGAACGTCGGCACCCTCCCCGACGCCGACGGAGTCGGCCAGGTCGGCAATCCCGTTTGCGGCGACATGATGACCTTCTACGTCAAGGTCAAGGACGACCGGCTGACCGACATCAAGTTCCAGACATTCGGCTGCGGAGCGGCCATCGCCGTCTCGAGCATGGTCTCGGAGATGGCCCTCGGGAAAACGGTCCAGGAGGCGATGGACATCACCAACGAGAAAGTAGCCGAGGAGCTCGGCGGCCTGCCCAAGAACAAGATGCATTGTTCCAACCTGGGGGCGGACGCCCTGCATGCCGCCCTGGAGAATTACCAAGCCCGGAAGGCCGGAACGGCCTCCGGACCGGCCGCCGAAGCGGCCGCCGGCCGGGCCGTGGAAGGAGCGGCCCCCGATCACTGCCCTTACTGCGACGGGCCGGTGCAAGGTCCCCCGAACATGTGTTCCTGCAAAACCTGCGACCTCGATCTCGTCGAATGCGGCCATTGCCATCTTTACACCAACGGGGCCGAAACCCGCTGCACCCACTGCGGGGCGCAGCTCGAACGGTAATTTCATGACCGCGTCGCCGGCGCCTCCCGGCCCTTCCTCGTGGATCCGGCGGGTCCGGGACCTGGCCCGGGAGCGCGAGGCCGTCCTCCTCGCCCACAATTACCAGCGGCCCGAAGTCCAGGAAGCCGCCGATTTCGTCGGCGACTCGCTGGAGCTCAGCCGGAAGGCCGCCGGGGTCGAAGGGCGGGTGATCGTCTTCTGCGGCGTCCGGTTCATGGCCGAAACCGCGGCCCTCCTCGCCCCGGATAAAACCGTCCTCCTGCCGGACGAGGGCGCGGGCTGCCCGATGGCCGACATGCTCGAGGCCGAAGACCTGGTCGAATGGAAAAAACAATATCCCGGCCGGCCCGTCGTCCTCTATGTCAACACGTCGGCCGCGGCCAAGGCCGAAGCCGACCTTTGCTGCACGTCGGCCAACGCCGACGCCGTCGTGGCCTCGCTTCCGGAAGAGGAGATCCTCTTCGGACCGGACAAGAACCTGGCCGCTTGGACCCAGCGCCGCACGGCCAAGCGGATCATCGCCTGGGACGGCTGGTGCCATGTCCACCAGGGCATCCTTCCCCGGGACGTTGCGGCGGCCCGGACCCGGCATCCGGGAGCCGTCCTCTGGGCTCATCCCGAATGCCGTCCAGAGGTCCTGGACCTGGCCGACCGCGTCCTCTCGACCGGCGGCATGGTCCGGGAGGCGGCGGCCTCCGCGGCCGCCGACGTGATCATCGCGACCGAATGCGGGATGCTTCACCGCCTCCGCCGGGACCATCCGGACAAAAGGTTCTTTCCGGTGAAGGAAAACGCCTTATGTCCGAACATGAAAAAGGTCACGCTGCCGAAAATCGCCGTCGCCCTGGAGACGATGGCCCCCCGGGTGACCGTTCCGCCGGAGATCGCCGCCCGAGCCCGGCGGGCCATCGAGCGGATGATCCGGCTTTGAGGACCCCGAGCCCGAAATGACGAAAGCGGAGAGTTCCCGCGAAAAAGGAAAGGACGGAACGCCTCTTCCAGCGGCAGACCGCCTTCCGGAAATCATCCGGATCCTGAAGAGGGAATACCCGGATCCGAAGCCCTTCCTCCATTTCCGGACGCCGCTGGAAATGCTGGTGGCGACGATCCTTTCGGCTCAGTGCACGGACAAGCGGGTCAACCTGGTCACCCCGGGATTGTTCAAGAAATATCCCGACGCCCGGGCTTACGCCGAAGCCGGTCCGGGCGTTCTGGAAAACGACATCCGCTCGACCGGCTTTTTCCGCAATAAGGCTCGGAACATCCGCGGAGCGGCCCGTAAAATCCTCGACGACTTCGGGGGCGAGGTCCCGGCGACCATGGACGAGCTCTTGACGCTTCCCGGCGTCGCCCGGAAAACGGCCAACATCGTCTTGAGCAACGCCTTTCATAAAAACGAAGGGATCGCCGTCGACGTCCACGTCGGCCGGGTCTCCCGGCGGCTGGGGCTGAGCGGACACGAGGATCCGGTGAAAATCGAGCGGGATCTCCTCCGCCTCGTTCCCCGGAAGCATTGGGGCGATTTCAATTTCTGGGTGGTCAGCCACGGCCGGGCGGTCTGCCGGGCCCGTAAGCCGGACTGCGGGGCCTGCCCCCTCCGGCCCGGCTGCCCTTTTCCATCGTCGCCGCGGCCGCGATGAACGCCTCCGGGCGGCCGGCGGCTTTGAAGCGGGCTTCGGTTTCGACTACAATAAAAACATGACCATCCGTCCAACCGGCGGAGAGAGGCCGGGATCATGGTGAGGCGGTTTTCATTCGACGACGAAACCGGGGATTCAACCGGCGTCCATAAGGCGCGCCTCTGGTCGACGGCCGGGGACAACGCCGTCCGCTGCGCCTTGTGCGCCCACCGCTGCGAGATTCATCCCGGCCATTTCGGCGTTTGCGGAGTCCGGGAAAACCGGGCCGGCCGGCTCGTCACCCGGGCGTACGGCGAGGTGGTGAGCGCCGGGGCCGATCCCATCGAGAAAAAGCCGTTTTTCCATTTTTTCCCCGGATCGACGGCTTTTTCGATCGCCGCGGCCGGATGCAACTTCCGCTGCCGCTTCTGCCAAAACTGGCAGATTTCGCAGCTGCGCCCGATCGACGGCCGCGCGTCCGGAGGCCGCCGCTTGGCCCCCGGCGACATCGTCCGCCTGGCCGTGGCCAACGGCTGCCGGAGCCTTTCCTTCACCTATACGGAGCCGACGATTTTTTACGAATACGCCCTCGACACGGCCGTCCTCGGCCGGGCGGCCGGCCTGATGAGCACGTTCGTGACCAACGGTTACCTGACGGCGGAGGCGGTCAAGGTGATCCGTCCTTTTCTCGACGCGGCCAACGTCGATCTCAAATTCTTCCGCGACGAAAGCTACCGGAAAATCTGCGGCGCCCGGCTCCAGCCCGTCTGCGACACGATCGCCCTGATGCGGCGGCTGGGGATTTGGGTCGAGGTGACGACCCTGGTCGTCCCCGGCCTCAATGACGGCGAGGCGGAGCTGCGCGACATCGCCCGGTTCCTGGCCGATGTCGACCGCGACATCCCCTGGCACATCAGCCGCTTCCACCCGGATTACGAGTACCGGGAAGCCGTCCCGACGCCGATCGAGACTCTCCGCCGGGCGGCCGACATCGGCCGGGAAAAGGGTCTCCGTTTCATCTACACGGGGAACATCTCGGGGGAAATCGAGCCGACGCGCTGTCCCCGCTGCCGGACGACGCTCATCCGCCGGCGCGGGTTCGAGGTGATGGAAAACCGGCTCTTAAACGGCCGGTGTCCGCAGTGCGGCGAAGCTTTGCCCGGCGTCTTCCCGGCGGCCGCCG
>JAAZPG010000342.1 GCA_012797375.1 Acidobacteriota bacterium | reverse complement strand
TGGCGTTCGATCTCGTCCGGGCGATCCGAGACATGCGCGCCCGCCGCGGCGTTTCGCCCGCCTTGAAGCTTTCGGTTCATGTCCGGACGACGGAAAACAACGCCGCGGTCCTGGCCCGCCTTCGTTCCTTCGTGATTCATTTGGCTCATCTCGAGTCCCTGGACGCGGGTCCGGCTGTCGTCCGGCCGGCGGCGGCGGCCGTCCAGGTCGCCGGGGGCATGGAGATTTTCGTTCCCGGCCTGGTCGATCCGGTCCGGGAACGCCGGCAGCTGACGGCCAAGCGGGACAAGCTCATCGAGGAGGCCGGAAAAATCGAGGCTAAGCTCGGCAACGAAGGCTTCGTCGCCCGGGCTCCAGCCGAGGTCGTTGAAAAGGAAAGGCGGAAGCTGGCCGAATGCCGTTCCCAAATCGAGGCGCTCGAGGCCGGCCTCCGGGAGCTTTCTCCGTAAAAAAGACACTCCGATGAACGTGCGGGCCTTGTCCAGCCGGGAGGAAATCCTCCTTCGTGTTCCCGACGACGCCGACCTCTTCGTTTCCCGCTATCCCGTCCCGGCGGCGCCGGCGGCGAGCCTCGTTCTCGATGCCGTCCGACGCCCCCTCGGCGCCCCGCCCCTTCGAGAGGCGCTGGGCTCCCGCCGGCCCGGCGAGGTCGTCGTCGTCGTTTCCGACGTCACCCGGCCCGTCCCCTACCGGGATTTCCTGGCGCCCCTTCTCGGGGAAATCGCCGCGGCCGGAGTTCCCCAAAATGATATTCTCATCCTGATCGCCGCCGGGATGCATCGCCCGAGCACGACCGCCGAGCGCCGGGAGATGTTCGGCCCGGACATCGTCGACCGCTGCCGGATCGAGGATCACCAAGCCGGCGACGGCCCCGGCCTGGCCGCGGCGCCCGGGCGGAGCGCCTCCGGCGCGGCCATCCGTCTCAACCGGCGGTTCGTCGAAGCCGGCTTCCGGCTGGTGACGGGGCTTGTCGAGCCGCATTTCATGGCCGGTTTCTCCGGCGGCCGGAAAAGCGTCTGCCCGGGCCTGTCCTCGCTCGAAACGATCCGCGAATTCCACGGGGAAAAGATGCTTTCCGATCCGCGGGCGGCGAACGCCGTTCTCGAAGGAAATCCCCTCCATGAGGAGTCGCTTTCGGTCGCCCGGGCCGCCGGCGTCTATTTCACTCTCAACATCGTCGTGGACCGCGGCCGCCGCCTTGTCCGGGCGTTTGCCGGCGCCCTGGAACCGGCCCACGAAGCCGCCTGCGCCTTCGTCCGGACCTGCGCCGTCCGGCCGGTCGGCCGCCCAGCCGACGTCGTCTTGACGGGAAGCGGCGGTTATCCTCTCGACGCGACGTTTTACCAGTGCGTCAAGGGCTTCGTCTCCTGCCTTCCGGCCGTCCGGGAAGGGGGGACGGTCATCGCCTTCGGCGCCTGCTCCCAGGGACTGGGAAGCCCCGCTTACGCCGGATTGTTGCGGGAGTACGCCGGCCGCGTCGACGATTTCCTGGCCGACATCAAGCGCCCGGGAGTCTTCACCGTGGACCAAGGGGAGCTGCAGATGCAGGCTCGGGCTCTGGCCCGGGTCGGGGCCGGCGGCTTGC
>JAAZPG010000341.1 GCA_012797375.1 Acidobacteriota bacterium | reverse complement strand
CGCGGGCGGGCGACGCCCCCCGGGAGTGGGCGGATCTGACCGCCGGCCTCGATCCCGGAAAGCCTCTGCTCGCTCTCTGCCACCAGCCGGTGAAATTGGCCGAGCCCGCCCGGGCCGGAGTCGACCTCCTCGTCTGCGGCCACACCCACAACGGCCAGATGTTCCCGATCACCCAGATCAATTGGCTCGTCTACGAGCACAATCACGGCCTTCATCGGAAGGACCGGATGTTCGTCGACGTCACGAGCGGCGTTGGAACTTGGGGACCGCCCGTCCGGCTCGGCACCGTCCCGGAAATCGTCCTGATCACCGTCCGCTTCGCCGCCGGCTCCTGAGCCGCCGTCTTCCCCTCCGATCGTTCTTTCTTGTCCCTCCCGGGATCTTGTGATAAATAATTCGGAAAAGGAAATCTCATGACCGAAGGATATTCCATCGAGGCGTTCCGGGGCGACTATGAGGCTCTCGAACGAATGGCCCATGCTTCCTGGCGGGATGAGTACGGGGAAGCGTCCTTTCCGAACTTTTACCGGCCGGCGTTCCTCCGCTACCTGATCGACCGGATTCCCGGGGAAAAAAGGGATCATGTCGTCGCCGCGTACCGGGGCGACAAGATCATCGCCTTTTTTCTGAACCTGCCGCAGAGCTTCTCTCTTGAAGGAAAGATCCGCCGGGGCGTCTACAGCTGCCTTTTGGTCACTCGAAGGGAAGATTACCGCCGCGGCGTGGCCCTGGCCGTCATCCGCCGGGCCCTCGAAATCAGCCGGAGCTACGACTATGATTTCTCTCTCTTCACCCTTGAGACGGGGCATCGTTCGACCCGGATGATGGACAAGGTCGCCGCCGAAGGCCGGATGGAGCGGATTAGGAAAACCGGGGTCGTCGCCCGGATTCTTGACTTTCCCCGGGCCGTCTATTCCGAAGGCTTGAAAGGGTATGAAACCGCGGCCTTGCGGCTGATCGGCGCCCACCGGCCGCCGCGGCGGAAGGGGCTGCTGCCGATTCGAAAATATCGGCCGTCCGACCTGGACGGATGCCTGGCCCTCCTCGCCAAATACCAGCGGACCCTGCGCCTGGCCCTGGTCTGGGACCGGGAGGAGCTCGGCTGGGAGCTGGATTGCCCGGATGTGTCCCAGACCTTGGTTTATGAAAAAGACGGCCGCCTCGCCGGCCTCGTCAACTTCATCCTCCACGATCATCGCGGCCGGTCCGTTGAGCGCTGGGCTTGGGTGAACCACCTGGCTTTTCCCGGGCTTCCGCCGGAGGAGCGGGCGGCCTTCATCCGATCCTATCTCGTGGCCGTCCAAGACGCGGGTTTCGCCGGGACGGTCGAATGGAAGCGCCGCAATTACCCGGTCCGGACGCTTTACCGGAACAGGTTCTTTCCCTACCCGCGCGGCGTCAACCAGATGAGCTGGACGTTCAATCCGGACCTCTCCCTCGCGGAGATCCCCGACGTCTACGAAATCCAAATCTGAACGGGAGGGCTTCCATGCGCATCCGTCGTTGGAGCGCCGCCGCGCTCGTCTTGATTCTCGGGGCCGCCGGCCTTCGGGCCGGAACGGAGCGTGTTCCCCGGTTCGCCCTGGAAACGTCCGGCCTGACGCTCAGCCGGACGGCCCGTCCGGCGGCCTATTTCGACAAAGCCGGCCGCGCGTTCGCCGTTCTCGGGACGGAGAGCGGGACGTTCGAGGCCTGGGCCTATCCGCTGAAGCTTTTCCGCGGCTGCGAGCTGTCTTTTTTCATCGGTTCGAGCACGCAGCCGATTTACGCCCGGGACATCGTCCGGCACATCGACGCCTCG
>JAAZPG010000340.1 GCA_012797375.1 Acidobacteriota bacterium | reverse complement strand
TCAGATAGACCGCCCGCATCAGCCCTTTTTCGACCGACTTGATCCTCTTGGCCGTCAAGGGATTCGTCCGGCCGCAGCCGGAGGAAACCGCCAAGGCCGCGGCGAGGAGAAGAACCGCCGTTTTGTTCCGCGTCATGAATTCCCTCCCTTGAGGACGAAGGCCTCGATTTCATCGATCACGTCCTTCGCCACGACTTTGGGATGTTCGAGATATTCGCTCGGCGTCGAAATCCCATCCGCTTCGCCGAACAAATGGTTGAGCTTCGGGAACAGCTTGAACGCCGCGTCCGAACGGCCTTCCAAGGCCTTCTTCCACCGTTCCAGGTTTTCTGGAACAACCTGGTAATCGCGCCCGCCTTGGAGAAAGAGCATCGGCCGGTCCACCCGGACGACGGTCTCCAGCGGATCATACCCGCGGAGATCAAGCCAGTAGGCCGGGGCGGCGTTTAACGGCTTTTCCGTCGAGCCGCGGTCCGCCTCGGTCAAGGCCTTGATCTTCGCGACGTCCGTCTTGACTTCCTCCAGCTTCTTGCGGTCCTCTTCGGACAAGCCGCCGTCTAACGACAGGATGTAGGCCGTCTGGACGAGAATCGTATCCTCCAGCGGATAAGTCAGCCCGGCCAGGGAAATGAAACCGGCCGCCCCGAGCGGCTTGAGCGCCAGGGCGAGGCGGGGCATCAGCATTCCCCCGAGACTGTGGCCGAGGACGAAAATCCGCCGGGGGTCAAGGCCGTCCGTCTTCTGAAGAAGGCGGACCGCCTCGACGGCGTCGTCGATGACCTCCTCCCGGACCGTCAAGGACGCGTCAGCGGCCAGCTTGGTTCCGTAGACCCTCGTCCTCTTTTCGTAGCGCAGGACCGCGATCCCGCGCGAGGCCAGCCCCCAGGCCAGGTCACGGAAGGGCTTATTGGGCCCGATCGTCTCGTCGCGGTCGTTCGGGCCGGAACCGTGGACCAAGACCACGGCCGGGACCGGTCCGTTTTCCTTCGGCCGGGCCAGGGTGCCGGGAAGCGTCCAAGGCTCGGAGCCCACCGTGACCTCGGTTTCGGTGAATCGCTCCCGGTCGGCGTAAGGCGGAGGAAGGCTCTCCACCGGCGGACTTGACGGGACGAATTGGAAGCCGGCGATTTTCCCTTCCGCGTCGAAAACAATCCGGGCGTCGAGGGTCGTCTTTTCGAAGACGCAGGTCACCAGGACGATCTCGAATTGCCCGAGATTCTCCCGGCGTTCGGCCGTCCGTTCCTTAAAGGCCCCGATCCGGGTCTGAAGGATCGTCCAGAATTCCCCGGTTTTTTCCGGTCCCGACAGACCGCGCATCGTCGCGTCGAAATCCCGGGTGGCCGCCTCGTAATCTCCGCGCTGCAGGGCGTCGATCATCGCCCGGGCTTTCCCGGCAAGGTCTTCGCCGGGTGCCGCCCCCAAGAGGACGGCGGCCGCTAAAAAGCCGATTCCGAGTCGAATCGCGCGGTCTTTCATTTTCGTTCGTTCCTTTTCCCGCGCCGGCGTCGTCTCCGGCGGCCGGGATGATCGATCGGGTCTTTTTAGGATAACCGAATCCCCCGGACAAATAAATACCGGGGAACGGGAAAGGACGGCTTCCCGTCAGATTTTTCTGAACCGGAAAAACCGGATCAGCAGACCGATGGTGCCGCCGAGGGAGGCGATGATCAGGACGACGAGACCGATATCGAGGCGGTTGATCACGGCGAACAGGGCGATGAGAAACATCAGCCAGCCGCGGTTTTCCGCGGTCTCCCCCCGCCGCTCGTCCCCGGTCAGGCTTTTCACCAGGTAAAACAGGGTTGTTTGGAGAAAATAAAGCCCCAAGGCGAATAAACCAAGGATCAGGTCCGACTCCCGGCCGGAAAATCGGAACCAGCCTAAAATCGCCCCGGTGATCAGGAAGGATTCGTTGATCCGGTCGAGGATGAGGTCGAGATGGGCGCCGAATTCATTGGAAGTCCCCCGGGCTCGGGCCAGCATGCCGTCGGCGCAATCGACGATGGAGGAGAGCTGGGTCAGGAGACCGCCGGCGATAAACGAGCCGGGCGTGGCCAAGCCGAAGCACCCGGCCCCGGCCAAGCCGATGAAGAAGGAGGCGACCGTCACTTGGTTGGGAGTGATCCTCGTCTTGAAGAAAACCCGGACGATCAACGAGGCGGCCGGCCGGTTGAGAAACTTGTTGATTTGGAGAAAGCGGGGGACGAAATGGTTCTCGCTCTTGCGGACCGCTTTCTCGTAGTCGAACGCCGCCTCAGAGCCGAGGGGCGATGTCCCGTTCGGCATGACGATAATCCTCGGGCGTGTCGATTTCCACCCAGGGGCGGCCCCGGGTCAGGAAGACGCCGAATGAACGGTCCTCGCCGGCGTCTTTCCCGTTCAGGATATCAAACCCTTTTTCAAAAAAATGCTCCCTCTCGCCCTTCGCCTCGAGCCCATCATAGATCCGGATCAAGTCGGCGATCGAGTCCCGGCCGATTTTATAAAGTCCGATGGCCTCGCCGAGACTGTCCTTCGGATTCAGATCCTTGCCGATCCGGACGATTCGTCCGCCGCGGACGATGACCTTCACTTCCTCTCCATCCATGGAGATATCGGCGTCGACGGCCGCGCCGTGGGAGACGGGCAGGGCGACGAGCTCGGCCAGGATCGAGGGGTGGAAGAGAACGTCGCCGTTGACGACGACCACGTCCGAGGACACGCGCTTCAAGGCCAGGTTCAAGGAAACGGCCGTGTTGGTGCGGGCATAGGCCTCATTCACGACGAAGACGATCCCCTCGATCCCCCGGTCCCGAACAAAGCGCTCGATGAGCTCCCGGTGGTAGCCGGTGACGAGGAGGATTTCCCCGATCCCGGCCGACCGCAAGCCTTCCAGACACCGTTCGAGGATCGTTTTCCCGCCGAAAGACAAAAGGCATTTCGGCGTTAGGTCGGTGAAGGGACTGAGGCGTCCGCCGCGTCCGGCGCAAAGGACGATTCCCCGCATGTCGCGTTTCTGCATCATCGGTCAGCCGATATTATGTCCATTTTCGGGATTTTTTCAATCGGAAAATCCGTCCGCTCACATTTTCCACGTCCCGGCGACCAGGATGTCGGTCCCGGTGACGCGCCGGGCTTCCTCGGCCGCGAGAAACCGGACGGCCGCGGCCACTTCGGCGTATGTTCCCAGCTCCCGCCGCGGGACGCGCGCCCCGGCCGGGCGGATCCCCCCCTCGAGCAGCCCCGGCGATACCATGTTGACCGTCACCCCCGTCCCCCGGCATTCGGCCGCGGCCGTCCGGGTCAAGAGGAGAAGGCCCGTCTTGGCCGCGGCGTAGGGAAGCACCGTCGGAAAAGCGGCCAGCTGTTCCACCCGCCCGAAACCCAAGTTGACGATCCGTCCGAACCGCCGGGCCCGCATCCCCGGCAGGGCCTCGCTCAGGCAAAAATACGCCCCGAGAAGGTTTTGCCGGAACATGGATTCCCAATCGGCGGCCGTAAGCTCATCCCACGGCCGGAAGAGAATCGGGCCGACGTTGTTGACCAGGATGTCCAGCCGGCCCCTTCCCTTCTCGACGGCCGCGATCAGCCCGCGGGCCTCCTTCTCCACCGTGATGTCGGCTTGAAGGACATCGCTTTCCGCTCCGGCCCGGCGGACCGCCCGGGCCGTCGCCTCGGCGCCTCTCCGGTTCCGGAAATAATGGACGAGGACCGCCCCCGCGGAAGAGGCCAGGGCGACGGCGATTTCCCGGCCGAGGCCGCGGGAAGCGCCGGTGACAAGGGCGACGCGGGAAGCGGACATGGCCCTAGTATCCTCTTTTTCCCGGTTTGATTTCAACGGACGTCTATGATATTTAATCCCCCCTTGGAATATCCGCTGAAACCCGAGGCATTTGCATGAATGAACCCTCCCGCATTATCGTCACCGGCGCGTCCGGACAGATCGGAACCGAGCTTCTCCAAGCCCTGTGCCGGAAACACGGCCCGGACAACGTCGTCGCCGCCGACATCCAGCCTCTTTCGGCCCAGGCGCCCGCCTGCCGCTTCGAATCCCTCGACGTGACGAAGGCCCGACTTCTCGAGGACATCCTCAAGAAGCACCGGGCCGGGACGGTCTACCATCTGGCCGCGATCCTCTCGGCCTCCGGAGAAAAGAATCCCCAGCTGGCCTGGGACGTCAACATGAGCGGGACGTTCAACATCCTGGAAGCCGCCCGGAAGCTCGGCTTAACCCGAATTTTCATCCCCAGCTCGATCGCTGCTTTCGGTCCCGAGACGCCCCGGGTCCTCACCCCCCAGGAAACGGTCCTTCGGCCCAAGACGATGTACGGCCTGACGAAGGTCGCCGGCGAGCTTTTAGCCGATTATTATGTCGCCCGCTTCGGAATCGATGTCCGCGGCTGCCGGTTCCCCGGGATCATCAGCCATGGAGCCCTTCCCGGCGGCGGAACGACCGATTACGCCGTGGCGATTTTTTATGAAGCGGTTAAATTCGGCCGGTATTCTTGTTTTCTCGAACCGGACACGCGGCTCCCGATGATGTACATGCCCGATTGCTTGAAATCGATTTTCGATCTGATGGCCGCCGACTTCAAGAACCTCCGCCACCACTCCGATTTCAACGTCACGGCCATGAGCTTCACTCCGGCCGAGCTGGCCGCCGAGATCCGCCGCCATCTCCCTGGTTTTGAAATCGATTATCAGCCGGACTTCCGCCAGGCCATCGCCGACTCCTGGCCCCAATCCCTGGACGACTCGGCCGCCCGGGCGGAATGGAACTGGAAGCCGGATTATGACTTGGCCGCGATGACCGCCGACATGATCGCCGTCCTGAAGAAGCGGCAGGACGAGGGCCGTCTCGCCTACTGAAAAGAGAAATCCGGGCGGGGCGAAACCTCTTTCTCTCTTCCCCGCCTTTCCGGCTTACGGAAACCACGGGAAGAAGGCTGTCCCGAGAAGACACGGATCCCCATCCTCTTGTTTTTCATCACCGCTGGAAATCAAGAAGGCGACGACCCGAGATCCGTCTCGGTTTCGACGGTGAAAAACCGGTAATTCGTGTACCGGCTCTCCGTGCGCGAGCGGATGAACGGCTTTTTCCCGTTTTTGAGGTAAGCCTCTTCCGTGACGTCGCGGCTCGGGAAGCGAAGCCCGTTTTTTTCCAAGCCGTATTCCGTGACCGCCGTGAGCCGGGGCGCGGCGTCGAAAACCCGTCCCCTCTCCTCGATTTGCTCGTAGCCGCCGGCGGTCGTTCCGTCCCATTCAATCTTGAGGACGGCTCCATCGCTTTCCCGGATCCAGGCCGTTCCGTCGGAGTGGCCTTTCACCGTCCCCGGACGCATCCGCGCTTCGACGACGACCAGCCGCTCTCCGTCCGGCGATTCTTCCTCGCCCGTCATCCGGAAGCGGCGGAGGGGCTGCCACGCTTCCCCCAAAAGACCAACCGGGCCGAACAGGACGTATTCCACCTGGATCGCCCGAGGGACGCCGGCGCCCCGGTCCTTTTCCAAGACCGCCTGTCCGTTCCTTCTCAGAAGCGCGCGGTTTTCCTTCTTTATGCCGTTTTTCCGGACGAACTGAATATCATAGAGATAGGAGTTCTTTTCTTTCCGCTGAACCCGGAAATATTTCTCCGCCGCCCATTCCCAGGCATGATCGATTTCCTCGGCGATCTCTTCTTTGCAGATGAAATCCAAAGCCGCCTGGTCCAACCGGCGGCAGTAGCGGGCCGCCTTTTCCAGAAGCGCCGACATCCGGCGTCCGGAGACGTCCTCCCGTCCGGAATAAAGCGGCCCGATCCCCAAGGAACCCTGGGCCAGGCAGGCGGCGAGAATAAGGACGGCGGCACGACACATGGTTTCCTCTTTATTTAAACGCAGCCGCGGGCCGCGGGGATGCCGTCCGAACTCCAGCGAGAGCGGCCGGATAAACCCGGATGCCTGATCGGAAGCCGCCGCGTCCTCGCCGCTTTCGGCCCGCCCATCGGGGAAGAGAACCATGCGGAAAAATATCATAATCCGTCCCCCGCTTCATCGTCAACCGCTTGACTCCGCCCTTCGACCGGACTATATTTCGGGCGCATGAGTGACGAGCAATATCCTCTCCATCTTCGGGGCAAGCGTCTCGAGGAGCTGTTCTTTTTCAAGAAGGACGCCGCCCTGGCCGATGAAAAACGGCGACTCCAAAAAATGGTGCATGATCTCGAAACCCTCTCCCGGATCTCCGGCATCGCCGATGAGGCCATCCTCCGAAAGCTGATCATGCTCGATATCCACGTCGAGGTCCTCGCCACCCTCTCGATCATCCCGCTTGTCGAGGCGGCCTGGGCCGATGGAAAGATCGACGATCCCGAGCGGGAAGCGATCCTTAAGGCCGCCGAAGGCTTCGGCCTCGTCGAGGGGCAAGTCACCCGGGATTTGTTCGAACACGCTCTCCGGAATCCTCCGCCCAAGGGCCTGGTCGAATCCTGGATCTTCTACATGCAGGGCCTTTGCCAGCTTCTCAGCAAGGAAGAGCGCCGGGCGCTCAAGAAAGACGTTCTCCGGCGGGCCCGGACGGTCGCCGAGGCGGAAAGCGGGAAAAAGAAAGGCGCCGCCCGGATTTCGCGGCGTAAAGAAGAAGCGCTGCTCCGGCTGGAACAGGCTTTCGAACCGCTCCGCTTCAAGATTTAGGCCGCCGGCAAGCGGCCCAGTTTCTCCCGGATCTCCCGATAACGGGGCTCATTCCTGATTCCCTCCAGCTCTTCGGCGCCGTCCAAAATCTCGATGTCGTCGAATCCCCTCTCGACCGCCTCCCCGAGAAAATCGAGGGCTGCTTTCCTATCTCCGGCCCGGGCCGCGATTCTCGCCCGGCTGAAGTAAAGCGATTTCAGCCGGGACAAGCCCTCCTCGCAGGCGGCGATGGCCAGGTCAAGGAAAGCGGCCGTTCGCGAAAGCCCGGCCCGCTCGTATGTCGAGGCCGCCTTGACTTGGGCGGAGAAACTGAGAAGGAAGAGAAGGCGGGAGGCCAGGGCGCGGTTCTCGATCGTTTCGGCTCCGGCCGCTTCCTTCTTCAGGCGCCGAACCCCTAAATCCTTGAGAACGGCGGCGAGGGCGGCCGCGCCGCCCGTTTCGTCGGCCTCGATCCGGCCGAGCGCCCGGTCCACGCCCGTTCGATAAAGTTCCGTCCGTCGTTCCCTCGTTTTCTCCTCTCTCCAAAAGCGCGCCGCAGCCGGCGTTTTTCTCAAGGCCTCCGCCCGGCCGGCCGCTCCGGGAAGCTCGATCATTCCTTCCGCCAGGCCGGCGGCGGCCTCGAATCGTTCAGCCGCCCAATGAACGCGGCCGTCTTTTTCCAACGAGCGGGCTTCGTCCATCTCCCGATCGATGACCGACCGGATCATCGTCTCGTCCTTCTCGGCGCGCCCGCTCTTGACGGCCAGGACTTCCATCCAGCCGGCGGCCCGTTCGCACTGGACCGGGTCCGGCCAGTCGTGAACGCCGTCGAAAACGAGGATCCGGTGCGGAATCCCGGACGGATCGAGGGTTCGGTCGAGAGTTTTCATCTCCTCGTAATTGAAATCGCGCAGCCCCGCCAGCCCGAAATACGCCTCGGCCTTCAAGCCGTCCGGACCGAGGCCTTCGGCCAGGCCGGCTCCGCAGCCGATGACGCCGGCGATCTTCCGGCCGATGACCTGGGCGAAGATCGAAGCCACCCGGGAACCGCCCGAGAAGCCGGCCGCATAGACCCGGTTCTCATCCACGGGGAACCGCTCCTTGGCTTCCGCCCAAAGAGCCCGGCCGGCCGCGACGCTGTCTTTCAGCGGTCCGTTTTTCGAATTATTCGAGCCGATAAGGATCCAGCCGAATTTTTCGGCCGCGGACAGAAACGCCCGGACGCCTTCCGCCCCTCGAGCGGCCGGGTCGAAGAGAAAGAGGACGGGCTGGAGCTCGACCCGATCATCTCCGGATGGAAGATAGAGGGCGTAGCTCTGCCCGGCATCGGCCCGGCAGGCGATCCCGTCAAGAAGCCTGCCCTTTTCGATTTCCCGTCCCGGGGCGGACAAAGAAAAGGAGACAACGACGGTCAACGAAATGACCGGGACGAGGGACGATCGTCTCTCCATGGGCCTTTCTCCGCCTCGTTCAGGCTAACGCCTGAAGGAGAAGACGTCAAGATGGATCGCGAACGGAATGCCGGCCGGGGCGGTCAGGATCGTTTTTCGATCTCGACGCCCTGGTAATACTTTTTCAGAATGTCCTTGTACGTCGCGCCCTTCTGGGCCAGGCGGAAGGCTCCGACCTGGCAGAGGCCGACGCCATGCCCCCAGCCCTTCCCGGAAAAGAGGAAATGGGTGAGGCGGCCCTCGCCGTCGGTCTCCCGGTCGATGACGAAGAGATTATCCCGGAGATTGAGGACCTGGCGGATTTTAAGCCCCCGAACAAGCGCCCGGCCTTCCTGGCCGATCACGGCCAGCTCGACCACCCGGCGGGAGGCGCCCCTTTTCTGGGGGATCAGGTCCATCAGCTTGCCGATCGGGTAAAACTGGTTCACCCGGCGGCTCAGGTCCTCCCGGGATATCCGGATCTGCCAGCTGTGATATTGGGAAGGCTGGTCGAGGACGTTGGACAACGGAAGAGAGGCCGCCTGGATATAAACCGCTCGGCCGTCGCGCTCCAGCCATTCCACGGCGTCGCCCCCCTCCAAATCAAGCGTCGAGACGAAGGAAACCGTTCCCTCCATGCTCCTGAGGAGATACGGATCCGCCGCCACGGGGACGGACCGAATCTCGTCGTCCACGGAAACGAGCAGGAAGCCGTTTTCGATCCCTTTCAGGATTCCCCGGTGGAAGGGATCGCGGGACAATCCCAGGACCCGGGCGAGGGCCGCGGCCGCCTCCCCCCGTTCGACCGGAGATTCGGCCCGGGAGGCGGTCGGCCGAGGAAAGATTCCGGAGATTAAAAAATAGGCCATGAGCGGACGGTCTTCGGGAGCCAGGCCGGGAAGGCCGGCCGTCGCGTGCCCGGACTCGCTTTTTCCGACGAGCGTCCGGATCCGTTCCTCCCAGCCGAACGCGTCCCGGATCAGACGGGCGAAGGCCGGCGGCGTCAGGGATCCCGGGGCGGCGGTCGCGGCCGGATCTTTTTTTCCGGCGATCGCCGCGGCTTTCCGCGCCCATTCCGCCGCTTCCCCGCCGGAGACCGGCGCCCGGAGCCATTCGGGATCCCGGCCCGGCTCGAGCACGCCCAAGGCCGCGACCGCGGCGATTTTCGCCGCGGCGTTCG
>JAAZPG010000339.1 GCA_012797375.1 Acidobacteriota bacterium | reverse complement strand
GTGGAGCCGTTTGGAAAAAGAGGATTTTCTGCGGACGGCCGGGATCGTCGGCACGGTCGGCGTCCTGGGGGGCGTCACCAAGTCCGTCCGGATCACATTGCGGAACGAGCGAGGGACGCACGACGCCCACGTCCAAACGATCGACCAGGCGGCGGCGAAGTTCGAGGGCCGGGGCGGCCAGTGGGAGCTCAATTTCCGGGACACCTATAAATTCAACGTCGCCGCCTATCTCCTCGACCGGATGCTCGACCTGAACATGGTTCCGGCGACGGTCGAAAGGATCGTGGACGGGAAACCGTCCGCCGTCACCTGGTGGATCGACGACGTCCTGATGGATGAGAAGGAGCGCCTGGCCAAGAACGTGACTCCGCCCCGGTGGGCCCGTCCCAATTGGAACCGGCAGATCAACATCCTGCTGGTCTTCGATCAGCTCATCGCCAACCGGGACCGCAACCTGGGAAATATCATCATCACGAAGAATTGGACGGTTTGGCTGATCGACCACACCCGGGCATTCCGCATGTACAAGGATTTGATCGATCCCGGGAATCTCACGGCCTGCGACCGGGCCCTTTTGGCCGACCTCCGCCGGCTGGACCGGCCGTCCCTCGAGGAGAATCTGGGCGGCTGCCTCAACGGCATGGAGATCGACGGGCTCCTGGCCCGCCGGGACCGGATCGTGGAGATTTTCGACGGCAAGATCGCCCGCGAGGGGGAGGACGCCGTCCTGTTTGATTACTTGATCGCCCGCCGGCCGCGGCGCTGAGGGCGTTCCGGCCTCCGCCGGAGACGGCTGTCGCCGTTTTTGGACGGACCGCCGACCGCGATCACCCTGATGATCGGGCGTCCGCATCCTTGGTATGAATCTTGCACAATGGATTTTGGAGCGCGCGGCCGCCCCCCCGTATTCTTGACTTGGCCGCGCCGGGACGGTAGGATAGGAGAGGTTGAGACCGCCTGAATTGAGAAAGGATGCGAGCATGAAAAAAGCCGCCGTTTTCCTCAGTCTTTCGATTTTCCTGGCTTCTCTTTTTGTTTTCATCGCCGATGCCCAGGCCGGCGTACAAGGGTCGATCAAGGGCGTCGTCAAGGATAAAAAAGGGAATGTCATCGAGGGCGTCAAGATCACGATCGTCTCCCTCCAGTATTCGGCCGTGAAATACACGCTCAAGACCAACGCCAAGGGCGAATACATCCAGATCGGCCTTCAGCCGGATTACTATCAGGTCAAGGCGGAGAAAGACGGCTTTTTCCCGATCTTCGTCGAAAAGCAGGTGAGGATCCAGGACGTGCTTGAGGTTAATCTCGAGCTGGAGGAAGGCAATTATTACGTCGGGGGGGAGTCGCCCGGCGAGAAAGATTTCAAGCAGGGGAACGATCTGTTCCAGGCCGGCAAGTACGAGGAAGCGATCGCCGCTTACGAGGCCGCCATCGGCAAGGAAGCCGGGGAGCCCACCTATCTCAACAACCTCGGAACGACCTTCATGAAGATCGGGAACAACGAGAAAGCCGTCGAGACCTTCAAGAAAATGCTGGAAATCCAGCCGGAAAGCTACAGCGCCAATAAAAATCTCGGCTCGCTCTTCGGCGAAGCCAAGGACTATCAGGGCGCCCTGCCCTATTACGCCAAGGCCTCGGAGCTCTCCCCGAACGACCCGGACGCTTTCTACAATCTCGGGGCGTGTTACTTGAACCTCCAGGAATACGACAAAGCCGAGGCCGCTTTCCTCAAGGTGAAGGAGCTGACGCCGGATTATGCTCCGGCCTACTACCAGCTGGGAATGATCTACGTCAATCAGAATAAAAAGCCCGAAGCCATCGAAAACCTGGAACGGTACATCGAGCTGGCTCCCGACGAGCCGAACGCGGATATCGCCAAGAGGATCCTGGCCTATTTGAAATAAACCCGGAACCCGGGTTTCAGGCGGACGCGCCGGCGGACCGAAGCGGACGTCCCTCCGCCGCAACGAAACGGACGAACGAGAAGTATTGGAGGTCGGACGATGATGAAGGACACCCGCGGAAGAAGACTGCCGGCGATGCTCGCCGTCCTGGCGTTCGGCCTCACCGGAGCGGCTTTCGGGCAGGATCCGTCGGCCCAGGTCCCCAAGGCGCCGGAAAAGAAAAAAGAAGAGCCGGCCGATAAAATGCCGGAACGGTATGAGAAATGGCTCAACGAGGAAGTCCTCTATATCATCTCCCAGAACGAGCGCGACGTTTTCAAATCCCTGAAGACGGACGAACACCGCGAGGGCTTCATCAAGACGTTCTGGAAAAGGCGCGACCCGACCCCCGACACCCCCGTCAATGAATTCCGGGAGGAGCATTACCGGCGGATCGCGTATGCCAACAAGACGTATTTTGAAGGGAAAGCCGGCTGGCGGACCGACCGGGGGAGGGTCTATATCATGTTCGGCCCCCCCGATTTCTTCGAGACGAATCCCGGCGGCGGCCGCGGATTTCTGCTGGGCGTGAACGCCCCGACGGCCGAATTTCCGGCCGAAGTCTGGACATTCCGGGAGATCCCCGGGTTGAAGGAGCGGATCGGCCGGGTGGATTTCACCTTCGTCAATTACTACGGCGCGGGATCCTGGCAGCTCACTTCCAACCCCGCCCTGGCCAACGCCCTCCGGAACGTCTCCCTGCCCGCCCGCTACGCCGGCTACGGCGACATGGATTTAAAGGACGGGCATGCTTATTCGGCGACCACGGCCGCCCAGGTGGGCCAGGGCCAATTCATGCAGAACGCCATCGAGCAGCTCCAGGTCATGGCCGAGCTGACCAAGTCCCGGGGAGAGGTGCTCGAGGAATTGGAGCGGTCCGAGCGGCTCCGGCGGCTGCGGGGGATCGTCGAGTCCAAGCCGTCCTTGGCCGGCCTCTCTTTTCACGCCCGGGAAAGCTACCTGGCGGGCGGCGACGGAATGACCCTCGTCCCGATCAGCCTGGAGATCGCGGCCAAGGACGTGGCCTTCCGCCCGATCGAGGACCGGTACCGGGGCATGGTCAATTTCTACATCGAGGTCAAGGACGACAAGGGGACGGCCTTCCAGGCGAGCGACCGCTTGGAGATGAATCTCAAGGAAGAAAGCTACCGGAGACGATACGCCGACTCCTATCAATACAAACAGAGCCTGAGCCTGAAGCCGGGCAAGTATTTCCTCCACATGGTCGTTTGGGACGAGTACAACAGCAATGTCGGATACGTCGATCGCTGGATCGACGTCCCCGCGTTCCCGGCGGAGAATCTGAGCCTCAGCGACATCATCCTGGCCCGGGCCATCCGGAGGGTGGAGAACAAGACCCAGGACGTGCCGATGAACCTTCAGGACATCCCCGCGCTCAAGGCCCTGGAGAAGACGAATTTGAAAGTCCCCGACAAGCTCAGCCTGTCCGGCCAGAAGAGCGGGCCGTTCCTTTTCGGCAATCTGGAAATCAATCCCAACACGCTGGCGGCGGTCGCCCCGGGCGGCGATTTGATCTTCTTCTACCAGATCTACAATCCGACTTACGACGAGGAAAGCGGAACGGCTCGAATCCGGATCGAAAATCAGATCTGGCAAGGGACCAAGCTCGTGGCCTCGATCGACGACATCCCGGAGCTGAAGGTCCCGATCGCCCAAAAGGCGGCCGGACCTTTAAACAGCAGCGGCAAATACAGCCTGGGATCCCTCCCGCCCGGAAGCTATGTGCTGCTGGCGCGGGTCGGGGATCTTTTTTCAGGGAAGACGGCGGAGAAACGCATCGCTTTTAAAATCGAAAAGTAAACCGCGTCCGTCCGGTCTCCACCCGGAAAAATCCAATTAATTGAAATATATCCAAAATATTGAATCGCGCTTTTTCAGGCGTTATTCTTATTTTTTATAATTATATTTATTATCAACAATTTATGGGCGTTTTTTTTAACGTAAAAAAATGGCATGGATATTGCATTAAAAGAACCTGATTGAGGAAGAGAGCATATCGAGGAAGAGAGTAATTATGAATGCGAAAATATATTTTCAGGAGGTGATAATTAAACAGGTAAGCGCGAACGAAAAAACGGTTGGTTGTTTCCGCCGCGGCAATCCATATGCAGCCGCTGCGGGAAGGGGAAAAAAACAAATCCCGAGTCATCGGGACCGAGGAGGAATTTGAATGAATTTGAGAAAGCTGACAATCCTATTTGCTGCTTTCCTCATGGTGACCTCCCTCGGCTTGGCGCAATCCAAGGACTACGGCACGTTTATCGGCGCTGTTTACAGCACCGAAGGCACTCCGCTTCCCGGAGTCTCCATCACGGCCAAGAACCTGGATATGGGCTTAAGCCAGTCGACGATCACCAACGACCAGGGCTTTTACCGGATTGAGCGCCTGCCCCGGGGCAAATACACCCTGACGGCGGCCCTGCCCGGATTCAAAACCCTGACGAAAGAAGGCCTTGAGCTTTCGATCGGCGCCGAGGTGAAGATCAACTTTGATCTGGAAATCGGCGACATCGAAGAGGAAGTGACCGTCATCGGAGTCACCCCGCTCGTCGAGACGACGCGGGCCCAGGTCTCCACGGTCATCACCGAGAAAGAGTTCCTGAGCTATCCCCAGGGCAACCGCGACTACACGTCGCTGATCGCCTATGCTCCGGGAACGCTTCCCGGCGCGGGCCGGTCCGGCTATGCCATCAACGGCATGAGAGGATCGTCCAACAACTTCCAGATCGACGGCATCGACAACAACGACAACGGAACGGCCAGCGGCAGCGGCAACATCACCAGCATGCCGCCCGAGGCGATTCAGGAGTTCCGTCTGGTTTCGAACAACTTCTCGGCCGAATACGGCCGCAACTCCGGCGGCGTCATCAACGCCGTCATGAAGTCCGGAACCAACGAGCTTCACGGAAGCGCCTGGGTGTTCCACAAGGGAACGGGCGGATTCTTCTCCAGCGAGGACTGGCTGACCCACGATTACATCGAGCAGGACAGAACCCAGTACGGGGCGACGATCGGCGGCCCGATCATCAAGGACAAGACGTTCTTCTTCGCCACGTTCGAAGGCGTCATGGAAAACTACGGCAGCGCCTCGCCGTATTATTTCTTCACGCCCGACGCCATCAAGAGAGCCGGCCCGATCGCCAAGGTCTTCTTCGACCAGGTCGGCTCGAACTATCCCGTTCCGACGTATGACTTCATCGACGTCGACGGGGACGGCTCGATCGACGCCGGCCGGTATGTCTGGGACGGCACCGGCAAGTACCGGGGCTACACCGGCGGCTTGAAGATCGACCACATCTTCTCCGAGAAGGACAGAATCGCCGTCCGGTGGCTGTTCAACACCTACACCGACAAGTGGGATTTCGCCAACGTTCCCGGCAACATCAAGGAAGTCCCCTATGCCTACCACACCGGCGGCCTCACGTGGCTGCATCTTTTCAGCCCGACGATGTACAACGAACTCCGGCTGGGCTACCACAGAGACTACGCCGACTGGAAGCGGGTCGCCCCCGAGATTCCTCAGCTCGGCGGCTACACCTATTTCAACGACGGCGTCCACGCCATCGGCGACTGGGCCAACATGCCCCAGGAATTCACCAACAACACCTATCAGCTGGTCGACGTCCTGAACTTCCAGGCCGGCAACCACAGCATCAAGGTGGGCGGCGAGCTCCGTCTTTGGAACTCCGACTCCATGTTTGACGCCAACGTCGCGGGAGCCTATTACTTCTTCGATTCGACCTGGTTCCTGTACGACCTCGGCGCCTACTACCTGTACATCGGCGCCGATCCCCCCGATCCGCCGAAGGACAACCCCTATGTCAAGGGCGATCCGTGGGGCGAGTGGAAACAGGGCGATTCCCGGAGAAAATGGCAGGGCCTTGAAGGCGGCGTTTTCGTCCAGGACGACTGGCGGGTGACCGAGCGGTTCACCCTCTCCCTCGGACTGCGGTGGGAATACTACGGCGTCCCCGAGGAGAAATCCGGCAAGGGCATCAACATGCCCGCTTTCGGCACCAAGGCCGGCTTTGAATCCAAGCAGGTCATCGAGGGCGTCGAGGGCGAGGAAGGCGTCCGGTATCTCATTTTCGACGGCCGCCAGCTCCTCGGCAAGGGCCTCTGGAACCCCTACTACCTGGCGTTCGCTCCGAAAGTCAGCTTCGCTTGGGACGTGACCGGCGACGGCAAGACGTCCCTCCGCGGCGGCTTCGGCATTTCCTACGACCGGACGTTCAACAACACGTATGAGAACGACCGGTTCAACTATCCCGACTTCACGTTCGTCGGCCTCCTCGGGATCCTGGACGGCTCCCCGGCCATCGACGTCGCTTATCCCGCGGTCGTCCCGATGGCCAACGTGGCCGGCTACGGCGCGAGCCTGCGCTGGATGCTGCCCGATCTGAAGCCGCAGAAGGCCTATAACTGGCTGTTCGGCATTCAGAGAGAGCTGTCCTCCAACGTCTCGATCGAGATCAACTACACCGGCTCCCACGGAGCCAATCTCGGCTCGATTCAGCGGCCCAACCGGTTCACCGGCGACAAGCTCGACGAGACCCGGACCGGCATCAACCCCTACTGCGCGATCACGGGCGTCAACCTGAGAACCCAGAACCTCGAGTCCGACTACAACGCCCTGACGGTCACGCTGAACAAGAGATTCTCCGACGGCTGGTCCTGGTACACCGCCTACACGTTCGGCTATGCCTACGACCAGAACTCCGACTACTTCGGCGACGACACCTCCATGGAGGCCGTGTCCAACGAGCGGATCGACATGGAGCGCGGCTTCGCCCAGTTCGACCGGAGACACCGGGTCGTCGGCGGATTCGTCTACGACATCCCCTGGTTCAAGAACTCCGACAACTGGCTCCTGAAGAACGTCATCGCCGGCTGGCAGATCGCCGGAAACTTCGACGTCACCTCGGGCGCGCCCTTCACGATTCGGGGGGCTTCGTCGAGCACGGACTGGAACTATGACTGGAACAACAACGACCGGCCGCTGTGGCTGGGTGATGACGACACCGATATCATCTCCTGGACCAACGGGCGCCCCGGTTGGGACAAGAGCAATTTCGGCATCCCGGTCAAGCCCGCCGGCCCGAACGACCTGAGCTACTACGACCAGAACTTCGCCGAGCGGAACCAGTTCCGGTGGTTACCGACCCACAACATCAACATCGCCCTGCAGAAATACTGGGTCCTGAACGTCGGCGGCAAGGAATTCACCATCCAGGGCATTTTCGAGGTCTTCAACCTGCTCAGAAGCTACTTCTGGGCGTTACCGTCCACGTCCTGGACCGCGGCCGACTTCGGCGTTTCGACGAGAATGAACGGCCGCCGGACCTCCCAGATCTCGCTCCGGATCATGTTCTAAGGCACGCGCACAAGCACCACGCACAAGTTCAAAACCCCGCCCCGGTCACCCCGGGGCGGGGTTTTTTTTCGGCTCGATCTTTGCTATATTCAACATATGCGCGACACGGTGAATATCAAACGTTTTTCGGAACGGCCGGCCGGCCGCCTTCGTCTCCATAAAGGCCTCGTCTTTCTCGGCGTTCTCCTCTGGGCCGGGGCCGGCTTGCGGCTCTTCGGCGCCCCCCAAGGCAAGGTCCGGCGGGACGCCGGCCTGAACATCCTCCTGGTCACCCTGGACACGACCCGGGCCGACCGCATCGGCGCCTACGGCTGGGCCAAGGCGAAAACTCCGGTGATCGACACCCTGGCCGCCGGAGGCGTGCGGTTCGCCAACGCCTACTGCCCGTCGCCCCTGACCCTTCCCTCCCACTGTTCGATCTTGACCGGGACCTATCCCCTTTTCCACAAGGTCCGCAACAACGGCTCTTATTACCTGGGTCCGGAGGCCGTCACCCTGGCCGAGCGTCTCAAGGAAAAAGGATACCGGACGTCGGCCGTCGTCGCCTCCTTCAACGTCGACTCCCGGTTCGGCCTGGACCAGGGATTCGACTTCTACGACGACAAGTTCAGCGACGACGAGATGCTCAAGACGTTCCGGTCCGAAAGGCGGGCGGACGAGGTGGCCGACGCCTTCCTGTCCTGGTTCGAGGGGCACGCCCAGGAAAAGTTTTTTTCCTGGATCCATTTTTACGATCCGCACATGCCCCATGACGTCCCGTCTCCCTACAAGGAGGAATTCGCCGGGGATCTCTACGACGGAGAAATCGCCTACATGGACCATCACTTCGGCCGGATCATCGACCGCTTGAGGGAGACGAAGGTCCTGGACAAGACTCTGATCGTCATCGCCGGGGACCACGGCGAGGCCCTGGGGGACAAGGGCGAGCTGGACCACGGCATCTTCATCTATGACGTGACGATGAAAGTCCCCCTCATTTTTTACGGGCCGAAGGTCCTGCCCGCCGGACGGGTCTCCGCTTCCCGGGTGCGCCTGATCGACGTCATGCCTTCGATTCTCGAGATGGCCGGGATACCGGCGAACAAGGAGATCCAGGGGGCGAGCCTCCTGCCCTTCATCGAGGGGAAACGGAAGGACGATTTATCGTGCTACCTGGAGAGCTACTACCCGCTGGAAACCTACGGCTGGTCGCAGCTTCTAGGCTTCATCGACGGAGACTGGAAATACATCCAGGCGCCCCGCTCGGAGCTTTACAACCTCAAGCAGGACGCCCGGGAGGAAACAAATCTCTTCCCGCAAGAAAGCAAAACCGCCGCCGCGCTGGATAAAAAGCTCCTGGCCGCGATCCGGGATTATTCCTCGAAGGCGGAAGCGGGACGGAGAAAGCTGAGCCGGGAGGAGGAGGAGCGGCTGCGGTCTCTGGGCTACGTCGGCTCCGACGCCTCGGTGAAAATCCCCAAGGGACCGCTGCCCGATCCCAAGGACCGGATGAACGAGTTCAAGCTTCTCTATGACGCGAAGCTGGCCGAATACGAGGGGCGCCTCGACGAATCGGAAAACAATTACCGGATGGTTCTCGAAATGGCCCCGGATGTCTCCTGGCATTACATCAGCCTGGCCATTCTGATGGCCCGGCAGAAGCGCTTCGATGAGGCCATCAAGGTGCTCAAGACCGGCATCGACCGGATCCCCGACTCCGTCGTCCTCATGTCCCGGCTGGCCAGCTTTTACATGAGGGTCGGCGATTTCAAGGACGCTTACGAGATGAGCGTGGCCACCTTGGCTCTCGATCCCCGGCATTTCGACGCCCTGGTCATCGCCGGCTGGTCGGAAGACATGCGGGGCAATTGGAAGGCCTCGGCCGACTTTTTCGGGAGGGCCCTGGAAATCGAGCCGGAAAACAAATTCACCCGGCTCAAGTACGCTTATGCCCTGGGCGCCCTGGGACGCGGGGAGGAAGCCGCTGCGATCGACGAAAAGCTGAAATCGGAATATCCCAAGGACGGCCGGATCTACAAAGACCTGGGCGTCATTTACACGGCGCTCAGGAAGATGGACCTGGCCGAGGAAAACCTCGCGAAGGCCGTCGAGTACAGCCCCAATCCCGACAATTACCTGGCCTACGCGGCCATCCTCGAGCGGGTCGGAAAGCTTCCCGAGGCCGTCGTCAATCTGAAGCTATATTTGGAAAACACCCGGGAGGGCAACACCCCCCGGAAGCAGCAAGCCCAAAAAGTCCTGGCCGAATGGGAAAAGCGGATCAAGGAATAGGGGATCCCCCTTCCTTGAGGATGTCTCGATGTCAATACGCAAGAAAAGAAACGGCCGGCTCGGGCGGTCGAAGCGCCGGATCGCCTCCGTCCTCTTGATTCCGGCGGCCGCCGGGATCAGCCTGGTCCTGTCCGCGGGGGCCGCGGACAAGGTGAAAAAGGAGGCCGGGCTCAACGTCCTTCTCGTCACCCTGGACACGACCCGGGCCGACCGTCTCGGCTGTTACGGATTCGCCAAAGCCCGGACGCCGAATCTGGATTCCCTGGCGGCCGGCGGCGTCCGGTTCGCCAACGCCTACTGCCCCGCCCCGATGACCCTTCCCTCCCACTGCTCGATCCTGACGGGGACGTATCCCATCTATCATAAGGTTCACAACAACGGGACCTATTATCTCAACCCCGAGATTCTCACCCTGACCGAGCGGTTCAAGGAGAACGGCTACCGGACGGCGGCGTTCGTCAGCTCCTTCAACGTCGATTCCCGGTTCGGAACGGACAAGGGATTCGAGGTCTACGACGATACGTACGGCCGGGACGAAATGATCAAGACCTTCCGCTCGGAGCGGTCGGCCGCGGACACGTCGGCCGCCTTCATCGGCTGGCTGGACGGCCTGGGCGGAGCGAAATTCTTTTCCTGGATCCATTATTACGATCCTCACATGCCCTATCGTCCGCCCTCTCCGTTCCGGGAGCAGTTCCCCGGAGATCCCTACGACGGCGAAATCGCCTCGATGGATCACGCCTTCGGCGCGGTCCTGGCCAAGCTCAAGGACAAGAATCTCCTGGACAAGACGCTGATCGTGGTCGCCGGCGATCACGGCGAAGCCCTCGGGGAAAAAGGCGAAGTGGATCACGGCGTGCTGATTTACGACGTGTCGATGCGCATTCCCTTCATCTTTTTCGCGCCGCGAAACCTTCCGGCGGGGAAGGTCGTCGACGCCCGCGTCCGGCTGATCGACATCATGCCCACGATCCTCGACCTGGCGAGGCTTCCTTCCGTCAAGAACGTCCAGGGCGCGAGCCTCCTCCCCTTCATCGAGGGGAAGAGAACCGATGATCTCACCTGTTACCTGGAAAGCTATTATCCCCTGGAGACGTACGGCTGGTCGGAGCTCGTCGGGGTCATCGACAAGGACTGGAAATACATCCGGGCCCCCCGGCCGGAGCTGTACAACATCAAAACGGACAAGGACGAAAACCGGAATCTTTACGAGTCCGACCCGCAAACGGCCGCGGCCCTCCGGAAGAAGCTCGACGATCTTCTCCGGGAGAACACCTCGAACCTGGTCCTGAGCCGGCGGAAAATGAGCCTGGTGGAGGAGGAACGCCTGCGGTCGCTCGGCTACGTCGGCGGCGACGGCGCGGTGAAGCTCCCCAAGGGTCCCCTTCCCGATCCGAAAGACAAGATGGGGGAGTTCCGCATCCTGATGGGCGCCGTTCAGAGTGAATGGAACGGAGACATGGCCGCCGCCGAGAAAAACTACCGGGAAATGATCCGCCTGGCCCCCGATGTCGCTTGGCGCTACCTCGACCTGGCGATTTTCCTTTCGAAAAACAACCGGGTCTCCGAGGCGGCCGCGGTCCTCGAGCAGGGATTGACCCGGCTGCCGGACGCCTTTCCTCTCTATTCCCGGCTGGCTCATTTTTACATGAGACTCGGCAAGCTCCAAGAAGCGCTGGACATGAGCCGGGCGGCCCTCCGGATGGATCCCCGCTATTTCGATGCCCTGGTCATCGCCGCCGCCGTGGAGGACGTCCGGGGCAATTGGGCCGAATCCGTCAAATATTACAAAACGGCCCTGGACGTCGAACCCGAAAACCTGATGGTCGGCATGAAGTATGCCTATGCCCTGGCGGCGGCGGGCTCCGGGGAGGAGGCGGCGGCCATCGACGAAGCCTTGAAGCGGGACAATCCGAAGGATTTCCGGATCTATTTGGACCTGGGCGTCATATATACGTCTCTGGGCAAGCTCGATCTGGCCGAAGAGAACCTGGCCCGGGCGGTGGAGATCTCGCCCTCGCCCGAGACCCATTTCAACTATGCCGTCATCCTGGAGCGCGTCGGCAAGCTGGCTGAAGCCGCCAAGCATCTGCGCTTGTATCTGCAACAGACGCCGGAGGGCGAAACACAGCGGAAAGCTGAAGCTCGGAAAGCGCTGGCTGACTGGGAAAAACGCCTCCGCTGAGGCGTTTTTCCACGGCCGCCCCCGTCTTGTCTGGCTGGGATCGGGCTGGAAAAGGGGCGATCCGCCGGTTTGAAAATCGTCCCGGGGTATGCTAGCATTTCCCTTTAATGGAATCCATCGTTTCATCTATGGAGGCGTTCATGAAAAAATATGCCGTTTGGAGCATTGCTTTTCTCGCCCTGTTCGCTTTCTTATACACGGCGCCGGCCGGAGCCGCGAAGAAAAAGGAAGTCGACAAGTACGAGAACTGGCTGAAGGAAGAAATCAAGCTACTCATCACGTCGGAGGAAGAATCCGCGTTCAAAAAGCTGAAAACCGACGAGGAAAAGGACAAGTTCATCGCCCTGTTCTGGGCCAAGCGCGATCCGTCGCCCCTCGACAAGGCGAACGAGTTCAAGGACGAATGGTACGCTCGTCTGGAATACGTCAACAAGACGTATTCGAAGGGCTCGATCGCCAAGGGGTGGCACACGGACATGGGCCGGGTCTACATGATGTTCGGCCCTCCGGCCCAGATCCGCGGAGGCGGATCGGGCCAAGTGAGACCGGAATCGGCCGGCGGCTCCCAGATCATGGGACCCCCGGAAACCTGGGTGTATCAGCCCATGCCCGCCCTCGGATTGAACAGCGAGTTCGCGGTCACTTTCCTGAACCAGCAGTTCGGCTACGACCTGGACGAAATGACGCCCCAACCCATCCGCCATGCCTTGGACATCTTTTCCAAAGTCGTCATTTTCAATCCCGACCTCAAAGAGCTTCCCATGTACAAGTTTTCCCTGGATGAAAGCTCGGCCGAGGCGAAGCTGATCAATGAATTCATCGCCGGCGGCCAGGAAATCAACCAGATTCCCCTGGAATGGACGCCGATTTACACCCGGGCGATGAGCGGCAGCACGTATGTGTCGTTCCTGGTCCGGATCGATGCCCAGAACCTCGACCGGAAAAAACTCCGGGAAATGACGTTTTTCGGACGTCTCCAGGGGGAAGGCGAGGAAGTTCAGGAATTCCTCCAACCGCTCAAGCTCGATCAGGACAAGTCCGACAAGATGCTGGCGGTTTTCGGCTTTCCGGCCAAGGCCGGCAAATCGGTCCTTTATCTCGGCGCCGAGGATAAGGACAAGGAGCTTCATACCCTGGTGAAGGCCGACCTGGACGTTCAGAATTTCTGGAACGACGAGCTGAACACAAGCTCGCTCATCCTCAGCTCTCAGGTCATTTCCAAGCCCAGGGAAGAGGCCGGGGCGGAATTCAGCCCCTTTGTCACGAGCGACTACAAGGCCACCCCGCGCTGGGGCAATGCCTTCAAGCCGAGCGAATTTCTGAGCGTCCTCTACCAGGTTTACAACGCCAAAACCCAGGACGGCGCGCTCGACCTGTCGATCGATTACTTCATCATCTCCGACGAAGCCGGCTACCGGCTGAATCCCCAGACGGTCAAGACCAAGGTCGAGGAAAACATGGCCGTGGCCTGCGGAACGGAGGTCCCCCTCTCGCCGCTCAAGCCGGGCAAGTACACTTTCAAGATCAGGGTCACGGACAAGATCGCCGGCAAGAACGTGGAGAAGACCGCGCCGTTCGTGGTCGAATAACGGGCCGGCCATGTTCCGTTCCTTGTGCGGCTTTGTCGCCGCGGCCCTGGTGATCACGGCCGCGGCCTGCGCTCCGGTGGTTCCGGAGGATCCGAACACGATCGAAATCACGAAGGTCGGGAGCTATTCCTACATGCGGCAGAGCCGCGACCTGGCCATCGTCGTCGATGTGGAGATGGCCCGGAAGCGGACCGAGGAGGCGTATTTCCCCCTGGGGATCAAGATCGCCAACAAGCGCCTCGGCCAGGTGATCGTCGACCGGGAGACCCTGGTCCTCGTGGATGAGAACGGCCGGATTTACCCCATGCCGGGCGTCGTCGAGCTTGAGCGGAATTACGACAAGCTCGTTCCGGATCATAAGTTCCAGAGCCAGACCGGGATCATGGGCGACACGCTCTTGACGGGCTTCTCCTACTACCAGAAAGCCGACAGCCGCTTTTTCCCCCAGGTCCAGGGCGGCGGCCGGGTGATCGATTCGGTGAAAATCCGGGCGCACGGGTACCTGG
>JAAZPG010000338.1 GCA_012797375.1 Acidobacteriota bacterium | reverse complement strand
TGAGCCAGCCCGGCGGCGTGTTCGAAGCCAAGAAACTCGAATAGAATCCCCGCCCGGGAGGCCTCCCGCCGCCGCTGTACAACGAGGCGGGGGGAGGCTTCCGCTTTTTCCTCCCTTTCCCTCCGCCGCCTTACCTGGAAACCGGCCGCCTTCGCCCCGCTCCGGTTTCAGACGGAGAAATTTCCATCCCTTTTCCTTTGTCCCCCCTCCTCCCGCCGAAAAAAAGAAGGTCGATTCTCGAGGATCCCTCCGGCGCCCTCCCCGCGGTTATTCCCGCGGTTCTTATTTATCCGTTCTTTTCGCCGGATATGTTCCGTCGACGATGAACCCGGTGATCCGGCCGCCCGCGTCCTTGAGGAAAAGAAGGCTGAGGCTGAGATCCATGGCGAAAAACGACATCTCCGACTCCGGATAGATCTCCCTCAACGAATCCGCGGCCGTGGCGGCCAGATGGTCGTCCTTGACGGCGATGGTCACGGGCGTTTTTTGCCCCTCGAAATCGATCTCGTAGTTTCCGGCGAACCGCTCGAGAGCCGCCGCATCCATCGGGACGATCTCCTTCTCGATCACGGGCCGAAACGCGGGCAGGCCGTATTCAGCGGCGATCGCCCGCTCGATCTCGGCGATCAACGCCGAGCCGTTTTCGGAGTTGGTCATGACGGCCATCCCCGCTCCCCGCTCGGGGAAGAAGACGAGATCGCAGAGGAATCCCGCGTTGCCACCGGAATGGCTGAAGCGGACGTCCGCGCCCATGCCGTCGAGCATGAAGCCCAGCCCGCTGGGCGCCTTTTCGATTGTCAACATGGCCTGGGCCGTTTTTTGGCTTAGGACCTTGTCGGACCGGCCGTCGCGGGCAGCCGCGATCTCGAGGGCGAACTTGCAGAGATCGGCGGGCGTGGTCCACAGCCCGGCCGCGGCCAGCTCGGGATAGACGTGACGGCGGCCGCCGACCGGCGTCCCATCGGATGTGTAGCCGGCGGCCGCCCGGGAAAGGAGCCTATCCGGAAGCGGCTGGGCGTAGGCGCTTTCCGTCATCCCCGCCGGATCGAGGACGATCTCCTTCATGATGTCGGGAAACGGCCGGCCGATAACATCGACCAACAGCTGCTGCAGCACGGTGAAGCCGCCGCCCGAATACCGCCACCGGAAACCGGGCAGGAGATTGACGCGGATGGGCGCCGAGTTGGCCGGCGGTTCGCCGTCGAGGATCTGGCGCAACGCCGGGAGCGGTTCACCCGCCGGATAACCGGCGAAACCGTGAACCGTCAGCCCGGCGCTGTGGCTGAGAATCCGGCGCAAGGTGACCTTTTGTTTTGCCGTGAAGCTGTTTTCCGGCACCTTCCAGGACGAAAGCTTCGCGTTAACGTCCTCGTCGAGGCCGAGCACGCCGCGGTCGACGAAATGAAGGGCGGCCGCTGCGGCGACCGGCTTGCTGATCGAGGCCGCCTGAAAGAGCGTTTCCGGCGTGGCCGGTAATTTTTCTTCGACATCCCGGAAGCCGTACGCCCGGGTCCATTCGATCCGGCTGTCCCGGGTGACGGCGATGCTCACGGCCGGGATTTTCAGGGCGGCCATTCGGGCGGCCACGGTTGACGTCACGACGGGCCGGCCCTTGAGGTGAAGGGAGGGAGTCAGGTTGCTCAAAATCCGTTCGATTTTCGCATCCGAGGCCTCCGCCGCCGGAGCGTTTTGCCCTCGTGCCGCTGAAGGCAGTCCCTGTCTTAAATTCAGCGGATTCGGTACCGGGAGGGAATTCGGTACCTGTTTATCCATTTCCTCATTAGCGGGAATTTGGGAAATGGTTAAACAGGTACCGATTCCTGAGCGGGCGCCGATTCCTCGGCCGGACGCCGCCGTCGCAAATGCCAGACCGATAATTCCGGCCGAGCCGGCAAGGACAACCATGATGATCCAGGCGGTCTTTCTTCTGTGCATGATCGCTCCCTTTTTCACCTCATTCCCTCGTTCGGCGAATTCATGATAGGCTCAACGGCAAAACCGAGTCAAACTCCTGTACCGGATCACGACATGGGGGACGCCTCCCGGGGCTTGGGGGATTAAGTTTTCCGGCGACACGGTTCCACGGGGGGTCAGAAAGCCCGGGGCCTGATGGGGCCGCTTCGACTCGTCCTCCAAGGTCGTCAGATCATAGGGATCGAACCGCCCCGGTTATTTATGGAAAGTTGTCGGGGAGATATTAGAGCGACGACAGGCCAGAATTATGTTTCCGCTCCGACGGTGGAAGTCGATCCACTTTAACCGCCCGGCGGAGGTTTTAGAGGCATCCACCATGTATCTGACCCGGATCACGCCCGGGACGGAAATCGGGAAATGGTTAAACAGGTACCGATATGAATGGGGAAATGGTTAAACAGGTTTCGATTTGATCAAGGCCGGCCGGCGATCATCGACCAAGCGAAATTCAGAAAGAAATATCCGAAAAAAAGGATGTTCAGCACCAAAACCGCGATCGACCAACCCCCGGCCCGGGCCGGCCGCGGCAGCTTCGTGTTGAGGTAGATCAACAGGACCGGATAGATGAGCGAGGCCAGGGTCGACATATTGCCGGCGATCTGGAGGAGCCGGGCCGGCAGCGCCAAGTGGATGATGACCGCGATGACCAGGATGAACAAGACCGCCATCCCGTAATAGGCCCGCCTCGGATCGCCGTTGATCCGCTCCCTCAACCGCGGGCTCACGGCGATGGCCGAATCCGTCACGTTCCGGATCAAGATCTCCAGAACCGACGTCTGGGTCTTGAAAAGAATCATCGCCCCGATGATCAGCACGAACACAAAGAAAAACCCGCCCCGCCTTCCCAGCTCCACGGCCGCGTACACCGGGATGTTCTCCGTCGTCGGTTCGGCCGCTCCCGGCGCGGCCGCCAGGGCCCGCACCAGCACGCCGGGAACGAACATCCCGATCATCGCCCCGGTGAAAAAAACGCCCCACTGATCGATCTTCAGGTAACGGAACCAGCGCTTCCAGAGGGCGGCGTTTTCCGGGCTCTCCCGGAACGTCATCCCGGACGGGCGAACAGATTTTTTTTCGCCGCCGACGAGACCGGAGAAAAATCCGACCTTGTGGCCCATGCCATAGCCGTGATCGCGGTAGTAATTGATGAGCAGAAAGTTCATCCCCGAACCGAATCCCGTGTAGCCGATGATCGATCCCAGCAGAACCGGGTCGATGCCCGACGGAGGGGCCGCCGGCGTCACGATTCCCCTTAACATCTCGACCCACAAGGCTCCCGGGGCGAAAACAACGGCCAGGATGACGACCGCCCCCAGTGTCAGGATCACCATAAACGTGTCGACCAAGGCCAACGTCCGCTCGATCTTCCGTCCAACCGAGTAAATCAGCAGCGACAGGAACATCAGGCCGACCGCGATCAAGCGGTAGGCCTCGACTTCCCCCGGGCGGGAAGCGTCGGCCGCCCGCCCCGAGAACAGGGCGAAGAGGCTCTGGCCGGCGGCGGCCGCCCAGCCGCCCCAGATCCAACCGAGGATGATGATGAACAGGGTCGCCGGGATCCAGAGCTTGAACCCGGGCGGCACCCGGCTGAAGCCGACGATCGGAACCTCCCCGGTGGCGATGACATAGCGGGCGTTCTCCACGTTGTAGAGGACTTGGAGAATGCCTGAAATCACGATGAGCCAGCCGAGGCCCAAGAATCCGTATTTCCCGAAGGCCAGCGGCCCGAGCAGCCATTCCCCCGAGCCCAGCGACGCGCCCAGGGCGATCATGCTGGGACCCAGGACGACGGTGACGATTTCCCGGAAGCCGATCCTCGGCTTGTCGAAGACCTCCTCCGGAGTCGGCAGGTCGTCCAGCGTCAGCGGCGGCCGGCTGACGCCGATCTGGAGAGAGTCCGGTTTGCGATCAGGCCCAGGCTCGGGCCCG
>JAAZPG010000337.1 GCA_012797375.1 Acidobacteriota bacterium | reverse complement strand
GTCACCGACATCAACCGGGATCTTTTGGCCGGGCTGGATATGAACCCGGCCGAGGAAATCACCTTTCTCGGGGCCGGCGACGAGCCGGTTCACGGCTGGCTGCTCAAGCCGCCCGCCTTCGACGCCTCCAAGAAGTATCCCCTGGTGATGCTCATCCACGGAGGTCCCCAGGGCGCTTGGACGGACGAATTCCATTTCCGGTGGAACGCCCAGATGTTCGCCGCCCCGGGCTACGTCGTGGCCATGATCAACTTCCACGGGAGCACGGGCTACGGCCAGGCCTTCACCGATTCGATCAGCGGCGATTGGGGCGGCAAGCCCTACGTTGACATCATCAAGGGCTTAAGCTACGTCCACGGCCGGTATCCGTTCATCGACATCAGCCGGAACGCGGCCGCCGGCGGCTCCTACGGCGGCTACATGATCAACTGGATCGAAAGCCAAGGAGCCAAGATATTCAATTGCCTTGTCAGCCATTCGGGCGTCTTCGATCTGCGGTCCATGCACGGAGCGACCGAGGAGCTGTGGTTCCCGGAATGGGAATACCTGGGAACGCCTTGGACAAGCCCCGAACAATACCGGAAGTTCTCTCCGTCCAGCACCGTCGCCGACTTCAAAACGCCCTGCCTCGTCATCCACGGGGCCAATGATTTCCGGGTTCCCCTCGAACAAGGGCTCCAGATGTACACGTCCCTTCAGCGGATGAACATCCCGTCCAAATTCCTCTATTTCCCCGACGAGGATCATTTCATCCTGAAGCCGCAGAACTCGGAGCTGTGGTACCGGACGATTTGGAACTGGTTCGCCGAATACCTGAAATGAGCCGGCGGGGCTACGACCGGACGGGACCGCGGCGGGAGAGAACGAAAAGCGTTCCGTTTCCGCCCAGGTAGCCGGCGGTCAGGGCGATGCCGGCGGCCGTCGCCCCGATCATTCCGAGGGGCCCGACGGTCAACCAGAAAACCGCCGCGACCATCGCGATCTGGACCAGGACCGCGGCCGCGATCGGATTGGTGTCGCGGGCCCGGACGAGAATCCCCCGCCGGTAGGCGAGGACGGCCTCCAGAAAGGGAAGAAGGACGAGCAAGCGGGCCGGCAGGAGTGCGAATCCGGCCAGATCCGGCGACAATCCCGAGATCTTTCCCATCCAAACCGGGGCCAAGGGCGAGAACACCACCGCGGCCATCCCCAGCGTCCCGGCCAGTCCGATCGTCCCGGCCATCCGGCGGAGAAGGATCTTGTGCTCTCCCCGGTCGCCGGCCAAGGCGATCACCACTTCCTGGACGGCGATGCCGCCCGTCCGGAAGATGAAGGCCAGCCCCATGATCACCGGCACGACGGCCAGCGATTCGATCGGCATCCGGCTCCGGCCGAGGAAAAACGACGTCAGGGGGTGGACGGAGAAGGAAAGAAACGAGGTCATGGCCAAGGGGACATAAAACCGGCTGATTTTATCGAGCGTCAGGGCCCGGCCGAAGGCGCACTCCTCGTCGCTTTGGTTTCGGAGCCGCCGGACCAATCCCCGGGCCATGAACCGGCTGGCGGCCGCCTCGGCCAGAACCCCGATCCCCAAGGCCCCCCCGCCGACGCAGGCCCCCGGGAGGCGGACGGCCAGGGCCAGGACGACCCCGGTCGCGGCCATGGTCGAAAGGCGGACCACCGTCCCCCAGGCGACGCCGCGCGGCTTCCCCCCGCGGATGAGAATCCCCTGGTAGAACCGGCGATAGCCGATCGCCGCCGGCCAGAGGATCAGAAAGATCATCGATTGGGCCGACAGCCGGGCGACGTCCTCGGGCAGGCCGATCACTCCCCGGGCGATCCACCGGAAAACCGGCGGAAGAAGAAGGAGGATCATGACCGCGGTCACGGCCGC
>JAAZPG010000336.1 GCA_012797375.1 Acidobacteriota bacterium | reverse complement strand
GATTCCCCTCATTCTCGCCGCACTCGTTTTCCTGATCCCCGCGGCCGGCTGCCGACGGAAAGCGCCTTCCCGGCTGGGGGAAGCGGTGAAAGGAGAGATCTTCGGAACCCTCGGCGTCGTTCATGCCGGACCGCGCGGGGCGACGGCCGGCGTCCGGGAATCGGACGAAATCGTCGTCGTTTTCGATCACCCCATGGCCCCTCTCGCCGAGCGTCCCTTCGAAGACGCGACCGCGGTTTTCAAGATCGAGCCCGGCGTCAAGGGCGCCTTCCGGTGGATGGGGACTCGGACCTTGGCCTTCGCGCCCGAATCGCGCCTTCCGTACGCGACGGAGTTTAAAATCACCATTCCGTCGGGGACCCGGTCCCTGGACGGCTTCGCCTTGGATAAGGATTATGTCTGGACCTTTGAAACCCCCCGGCCGCGGCTGGTCCGCCATCTGCCGGCCGGCGACGAGGAACAGCTCCGCTTAGAGACCGAAGCCGTCCTCGTCTTCAACCAGCCGGTCGAGGCGGCGAAGGTCCGGCCCTGGGTCATTTTCACCGGGACCGACGCCTCGGGGCGGACGGAACAACCGGCCTTCGATTTGTTGCGGCCGGACGAAAAAGTCCTTAAGGAAGCGGAGCTTCCTTTTCCCCCCGAACGGGTCGTTCTCCTCCCCCCCCGGGCGAAGCTCCAGCCGGGATTTTCCTATGCCGTGGAGATCCGGGCGGGGCTGACCGGCCGGGAAGGCCGTCTCCCCTTGGAGGAAAACGCCGTCTTCCGCTTTTCCACATTCGAGACCTTCCGTTTCGATGGATTGGAGGAGGAGATGAACCGGGATCCCCGCCGGGCCCTTTCTTTCCGTTTTTCCAACCGGGTCCGTTACAAGGAATTCGCTGAAAAGATCCGGATCGAACCGAAGGTCGACGTCCCGGAATATTACCGGGAATGGGATCACGGCCACACGACGCTTTGGGTGTCTCTCCCCCTCCAGCCCGAAACCGCTTACACCCTGACGCTGCCGGCTGATCTGCGGGACGATTTCGGCAATCCGCTGGGCCGGGAGGAAACCTGCGAGTTTACGACAGGCCCCCTGTCTCCCTTCGTCGGCCTGGCCACGGGCTCCGGCGTGATCGAATCCTACGGCGCCCTGACGTTCCCTCTTTTCGCCGTCAACAGCCCCGAAATCCGGGTCCGGGCGGCCCGGGTTCAACCGGACCAGGCCATTCCGCTGCTCACCTCGGAGAAAGCATTTTCCGGGCGGTCTTCCTTCCAGCCGCACGCCGGCTTCTATTCCTACGACCGGATTCTCCGTCCCAACCTGCCTCGCAACGAGCGGGGCTTCGTTCCCGTCGTCCTGTCCGAGATCGAGTCGGACGGCCGCGGGTTCGTATTCCTCGAGGTCGAGACAGGTTCCGAGGACGAGTGGTCGCGGTATGCCAAGACGTTTCTCCAGCTGACCGGGCTCGGCATCTCGGGGAAATTTTCGCCGGAAAACAACGTCGTCTGGGTTTCGTTCCTCAAAACCGGCCAACCGGCGCCCGGGGCGGAGATTGAAATCCGGGATGATCAAAACCGGGTTCTCTGGAAGGGAACGGCCGGCCCGGACGGGCGGGCGGAAACGCCGGGCTGGAAAACCCTCGGCCTGCGTCCGCGCGACGAATGGACCAAGCCCCGCCAGTGGGTTTACGCCCGGCTTGG
>JAAZPG010000335.1 GCA_012797375.1 Acidobacteriota bacterium | reverse complement strand
GAACGCGGCCAGGAGATTGGACAGGTTGTGCCGCCCGGCCAGGGGGGAAACGATGGGAATCCGGCCGCCGGGATAGGAAACGACGGCCTCGATCCCCGACCCGCTGAATTTCGGCCGTTCGGCCCGGACCAAGGCCTCCGGCTCGAGGCCGAAGGTGACGGTGGTCATCGGAAGCTCGGCGATAAGGCGCCGGCTCCAGGAATCGTCCAGGTTGATGACCGCCGTTCTCTTCTTGGCGTTGAGGAAAAAGAGCTTTTTCTTGGCCTCGAAATAGTCTTCCATCGTCCGGTGGAAGTCGAGGTGTTCCCCCGAGAGGTTGGTGAACACGGCCACGTCGAAGCCGATCCCGGAGACCCGGTGAAGCTCGAGCGAATGGGACGAGACTTCCATGAGGCAGTGGGTGACGCCCCGATCGGCCATTTCCTTGAGCATGCGCTGGAGGTCGACCGATTCCGGGGTGGTCCGGGAGGCCTGGAGCTCGAAGCCGGGGCCGCGGTGGGAGATCGTCCCGATGACGCCGACGGCGTATCCGGCCTGCCTGAGGATGGATTCGAGGATGTAGGAAATCGTCGTCTTGCCCTTGGTCCCGGTGATCCCGACGATTTTCATCCGGGCGGCCGGCCGGCCGTAGAAATTGGCCGCGGCCAGGGCCAGGGCCTCGCGCGGGTTGAAAACCTGGATCCAGGCGACGTCCCGCCCCTCGGGCCGGGGGCGGTCGGAGAGGACGGCGGCCGCGCCGCGCCCGACGGCCTCGTCGACGAACTCGAATCCGTCGCGGAGAGTGCCTTTCCAAGCGGCGAAAAGAAAGCCGGGGCGGACGGCGGCCGAGGCGTAGGCCAAGCCGGAAATCTCGAGCTTCGGATCGCCTTCGAGCGACACGACGGGAATTCCCTGGAGGAGATCGGTCAGATTCATTCCTCGGCCTCCTGACGGAAAGCGGGCGGAGCGGCGGAAGCGGCGGAGGCGTGCACCGTCGCGGGCGCCGTGTCGGGAAAGACATGGAGATAACGGAGGACGGGCCGGGCGATGGCCCGGAAAACGGGAGCGGCCACCTGGCCGCCGTAATAGGCGTTGTTCCGGGGCTCAAAGAGGACAACGGCCATGGAGAAGGCCGGCTTGTTCGAGGGGACGAAACCGATGAACGAGGCCGTGTGGCGGCTGAGCGAATATTTGCCTTCGATCGGGTCGTAGATTTGGGAAGTCCCGGTTTTGCCGGCGACCGAGTAACCGGGAACGGCCGCGGCTTTTCCCGTTCCCCCAAGCACCGCCCGCTCCAGGATCTCGATGAGCTTTTCGGCCGTCTGGGGGGAGATCACCTGGGCCGGCGGAGCTTCCCCGGCCTGGGGCGGCCGGGGCCGCCCGTCCACCGCCTTGATGATCCGCGGGGCGAGCCGAACGCCGCGGTTGGCGACGATGTTGATCGCCTGGAGCAGCTGGAGGGGGGTGACGGAAACCTCGTAGCCGACGGAGATGGAGTCGATGGACCGGCGGGACCAGCGGGCCGGCGGATGGACGAGGCCGGCCGACTCGGTCGGCAGCTCGATCCCCGTGCGCTCGCCGAAGCCGAAATCCTTGATGGTCTTATACATCAGCTCGGCGCCGACGCGGCGGCCGATCTGGATGGTTCCGATGTTGGAGGATTCGGCGATGATCCCGGAAAAGGAAAGGACGCCGTAAGGTTTATGGTCGCGGATGGGGCCGCCGGCCACGTCGATCGCGCTGTCCCGGCAGTCGAACGTCTCGTAGGTCGCCACCTTGCGGTTTTCCAGGGCGGCCGAGGCGGTGACGATCTTGAAAGTGGAGCCCGGGTCGATCCGGCGGCTGTAGGCCCAGTCCATGCGCGCGGCCGGATCGGCCTTTCCGTAGAGATTCGGGTCGTAGGAGGGGGCGTTGGCCAGGGCCAGGATCTCGCCGGTCGCCGGATCGGAGACGATCACGGCGCCCCAAGCGGCGTTGTTCTCGGCCACGGCCTTTTCGATCTCGCGCTGGGCGATGTACTGGATCACCGCGTCGATCGTCAGGTCGATGTCCCGGCCGCTTTCGGGGGCGATGATCTGCTCGCTCCGGTACGGCCGCTTGTACGTGTCGCGGTAGATGATCTGCTCGCCCGGCTTGCCGCGGAGCGTGTCGTTGAAGAGGATTTCCACCCCGGCCAGCCCGTCGTTGTCGATGTTCACTCCGCCCAGGACGTGGGAGGCCAGGGCGCCCTGGGGGTAAACCCGCTGCGGCTCCTCCTGGGTGAAGACGCCGGGAAGCCGGAGCGCGTCGACGGCGGCCGCGGTCTCGAGGCCGATTTTGCGCTTGATCCAGATGAAGGGCTTTCTTTGATCGGCGGCCGCCTCGATCCCCGCGACGGTTTTTTCGTCGAGGTCGAGACACGAGGCGAGCTTGCGGATGACGGTCCGCCGCTCCTCCCGCGTCTCCTTGGCCGGAGGAGCGTAGAAGACGGATCGGAGGGAAACCATCTGGGCCAGGATCATCCCCCGGCGGTCGCGGATCATCCCTCGCTCGGGGAACAGCTTCACCTTGGCCTGGTTCTGGTACGCAATCTGCTCCTTGGCCCGGCCGTGGAAGAAAACCTGGAGCTGGACGAGGCGGACGACGATTCCCCCGGCCCAGAGGATCATGACCGCCAGGACGACGCGGGTCCGGATGCGGGCCGTCCGGCGGGCGATCTCCTCGCCGGGAAGTAAGGCCGCGGCTTTCATCGAAAATCCTCGTAGATGATTTGATCCTCGCGGGGGTCGGTCAAGCCGAGCTTCTCGCGGGCCGTCCGCTCCACCCGCTCGAGCGAAAGAAGAGCGGCCTTGTCGGCCTGGAGCCGGAGGACTTCCTTTTCCAGCGCCTTTTTCTCGTTTTCCGCCTCGTTGGCCTCGTATCCCAGGCGGACCGTCTCGGCGACCTGCCAGAGATAGAAGGCCAGGATGAAGACCACAACCAGGGCCGTCCCGGCGGTGAGGACGATCTGGCGGCGGGTGAACTTCTTATGAACCATGAGCCTGTTTCCGGACGGCCCGGAGCTTGGCCGAGCGGGACCGGGAGTTACGGGAGATTTCCGCTTCGCCGGGGACGACGGGATGCTTGGTCAGGAGCTCGACTTGGGCGGGCCGCCGGCCTGTTTCCTGGTCGGGCCGGGCCGCCTGGAGGAAGGTGTGCTTGACGATCCGGTCCTCGAGCGAGTGGAAGGAGATCACGGCCAGGCGGCCGTCTTCGGGAAGACGGGCGATGACGCTTTCGAGAAATTCCCGGAGGCCGGCCAGCTCTTCGTTGACCTCGATCCGGAGGGCCTGGAAGACCTTGGCCGCGGGATGGGTCTTTCCCTTTTGGGGAATCCAGCGGCAGACCTCCTCGACGATGGTCCGCAGCTGGACCGTGCTTTCGATCTTCGTCATCCGCCGGCGGGAGGCGATCGTCCGGGCCAGCTTGGCGGCCGGCCGGAGCTCGCCGTAATTGCGGAAGATGTCGGCCAGGCGGGCTTCGGGATACTTGTCGATGACCCGGGCCGCGTCCAAGTGCTGGCGCCGGTCCATCCGCATGTCCAGCGGGCCGTCCAACTGGTGGCTGAAGCCGCGGGCCGGATCGTCGAGCTGGAACGACGACATGCCCAAGTCGAGGAAAACGCCGCGGACGGACGCCCAGTCGATCTCCACTTCGAGGAGCCGGCGGAAGTCGGCGTGGTAGAGCGCGATCCGGTTTTGGTAGGGGCTGAGGCGCCGCTGGGCTTCGGCCAGGGCGGCCTCGTCGCGGTCGAATCCGACCAGCCGGGCGCCGGGATTGCGCTTCAGGATCTCACGGGAGTGGCCGGCCAGCCCGAGGGTTCCGTCGATGTAGACGCCGGGCCGGCCCGCGTCCAAGAGGGTCAGGGATTCGTCGAGCAGGACCGGGATGTGATCACGCCCGGTCATGGCCCTTTCCTGCCCGTCATGATCTCGGCGATCTTCTTGAAGTCGTCGCGGGTCAGCGGCTT
>JAAZPG010000334.1 GCA_012797375.1 Acidobacteriota bacterium | reverse complement strand
TCCTCTTCTTGCGACGGCTCGATCATCTCGAAAAACAGGTCGACGACGATTTCATGGGCTTCCCGCCCCCGGGGATGGGCGTCGAAAACGTGAAAATCCTCGAGGCTGATCCGCCGCCAGTCCTCGGCCCGGGCGGCCTCTTTCCGCCCGGTCCGGTGGTAATCCTCCAAAAAATTGCGGATGCGGAGGTGCGTTCCGTAGGATTCCCGGACCAGCTCGATCAGCGTCCGGGCCGGAGGGGGGAGAACGGGGTCGAGCCCGCCCGTCCGGCGGGAGTGGGCGTCTGTCCGGCTCATGAGACGTTCCTTTCCCCGGATCCGCTCCGCCCGGAGACCGCCCGATACCGCTTGAGGAGGGCCGCCCCGCGGCCGTCGTCCCTGGCGGCGACGACGGTCCGGTCGGCGAAGAATCCAAAAATTTCCGAAACCGAGAAATCCCCCCGGGCCGAATCTTTCTTCCCGGTGAAGGGAAAGACATCCGGCCCGCGTTGGCACTTGGCGTTGAGGTTGACCCGGGCGACCTGGGCGCGGGCGGCGTCGATGAGCGGACCGAGCGTCCGGACGTCGGTCCCGAAGACGCTCGCCTGTTGACCGAAGGAGGACGCCCGGAGGTAGTCGACCGGCTCCTCCATCCGGCGGAAATCGACGATCGGAACGAGCGGCCCGAACTGCTCCTCGCGATAGATCCGCATCCGGGGCGTGACCGGTTGAAGGACGGCGGGACAGAGGAGCGAGCCCGCGGACCGGCCGCCGTTTTCGTTGATGACGTCCGCCCCGCGGCCGGCGGCGTCGTCGATGAGCGACCGGAGATAGGACATCCGGACAGGGTCGGCCAGGGGGGTGATGCGGACGCCTTTCGCCCAGGGCATGCCGATTCTGATTTTGGCCGTTTCCGCAGCAAGGCGGTCGAGGAACGGCTTCCGGACCGCCTCGTGGACGAAGAGAATCTTCAGGGCCGCGCAGCGTTGGCCGTTGAAGGCCAGGGCGCCCAGCAGGCACTCGCCGACGGCCGTCTCCAGGTCGGCGTCGGGCAGGATCACGGCCGCGTTCTTGGCGCCCAGGCCGAGGAGGACCCGCAGGCGCGTCCGCTTCGGATGCAGGCTGGTCAGCCGGTCGGCCACCGCCTTGGAACCGATGAAGGCGAAGACGTCGATCCCGCCGATTTTCAAGAGGGGATCGAGAACGGCCGGCCCGTCTCCCGAAAGGACGTGGACCGTGCCCGGAGGGAAGCAGGACGCGAGAGGCTCGAGAAGGAAATCGAAAAACAAGACGCCGAAGCGGGGAGGCTTGATGATCACCGTGTTGCCGGCCAGGAGGGCGGGCACAACGAGCCCAAACGTCTCGAACAGAGGATAATTATACGGCCCGGCGCACAGGGCGACGCCCCGCGGCTCGTCGCAGACGAGGCCGATGATGCCCTTTTGCCGGATCAGGGACCGCGAGGCCCGGTCCCGTTTGACCGCGGCTTGAATCAATCGGCCGATCAATTCGATCGTCCGGTCGAACTCGGCCTCGAGCTCGACCCGGGGTTTGGCGATTTCCCACATTAATGTCCGGACGACCGGCTCCTTGAGGCCGGCCAGCCGGGCGCTAAAGTCCTCGAGGCGGCGGATGCGGCCGGCGAGAGTCAGGGAGGGCCAAGCCCCGCGTCCGCCGCAAAAAGCCTTCCGGGCGGCGGCCAGGGCGCGGAGGGCGTCGCGGCCCGTCATCCGGGGAAGGGAGCCCAGCCGCAGGGGGGAAAATCCCTCCTGGGTTCGGACATCGATGGGGGAGTAGACGTCAAGACGGCGCCCTTTCCAGGGTTGCAGATCGCCGCCCAGGAACACCCGGTCCGGCTCGATCGGTTTCTCCATCCGGAATTCACGGGGAATGTCCTCTTTCCGGACGAAAAGAGCGGTTAAATCGGCCGGGGCCGATCCGAGGCGACAGGCTGCGCCGGAGACAGGGCGAGAACAAGAGACCGACACGCGTTCCACGGGATTTCTTCTCCCGGATCATCCCCCGGCGAGGACGATGAGATGAAATAGAAGACAATATTTTACCATATCGGAACGGTCCGGACAATGAACGGCGGCGGGCATGTGATAGCAAAGCGAAAATGTCCCCTTCGGGATGGAGGCGGACTTGGAGGAATGGATCAGCTTGAGCCGTCGCGAGATGCGGCGTCCGTCGATCCTGCAAAAGCCCGAGAAGGGGGCTGACCCTGAGGACCGCGGCGGGCCCGGATGATGGCCGGAGGCGCCAAATAATGTATGATAAGCCGATGGAAGACAAAACGGCTTATTTTTTCGAGGTCTATGGAGCCCTCCCCCGGGCCGGCCCGGGCGACGACGCCTCGACGGAAAAAGCCTTCCGGATGATGAACGGCGTTCCGGAAAAACCGATGATTCTGGACATCGGCTGCGGCCCGGGAAAACAAACCCTGGTCCTGGCCCGGATTTCCGGCGGACGAATCATTGCCTTGGACAACCACCGGCCGTTCTTGGAGAGGGTCGAGGCCGATGCCCGGGCGCTCGGTCTTTCGGCGCGCATCAAGACCGTCCTCCAGGATATGAAGACGATGGATTTCGCCCCCGGGACGTTCGATGTGATCTGGTCCGAGGGCGCCCTCTACCAAATGGGCTTCGCCGCGGGACTCCGGGCCTGCCGGCCCTTGTTGAAAGCGGGCGGCTCGATCGGCCTGACCGAGCTGGTCTGGCTGACGGACGACCGGTCGAGCGAGGCCGTGAAATGGGCCTGGGACTACGCGGACATGAAGGATGTCAAGGACAACCTCGCCCTGTTCGAGGCGTGCGGGTACGAGGTGGACGGCCATTTCACCCTGCCGGCCTCCTCCTGGATCGATTCGTATTACGGCCCCATGCGGGCCCGCATCCGCGAATTGCGGGAGACATGCCGAGACAAGGCCGCCGCCCGGGAGGTCCTCGACGCGGCTCAGGCCGAAATCGAAGGCTTTGAAAAATGCTCGACCGAGCTCGGCTATGAATTTTTCGTGGCCCGGAGGACGGAATGAAGCCGGCGGACGGTGTCCCGCGCCCGCCGGACGGCCGGGTGAAGCAACGGCGCATGATCCGGCTCGTCGTCAACCTCGGCTTGGCCGGAAACGCCGTCCTGGCCGCGGCCAAGCTCGGCTTGGGAATCCTCGGCCACAGCAAGGCCCTCCTGGCCGACGGGATCAATTCCGTCTCAGACGTCGTCTACTTCCTGGTGGTCAAATTCTTCGTCGGGATGTCGGGCAAGCCGGCCGACCGCGAACATCCCTACGGCCATCATCAATACGAAACGATCGCCGCTCTCGTGGTCGGCGCCTTCGTCGTCACGAGCGGCCTGGCGATTTTTTGGGACGCCGTCGATTCCCTTTTCGATTTGATCAAAGGAAAGGAGACGCCCGCGGCCATCGCCTCTTTCACGTTGTGGACGGCCGCCGGCACGGTGGCCGCCAAGCTTTTTTTGATGTTCCAAGCCCGTCGCGCCGGGCGGGTGACCGACAGCCTCGCCGTGAAGGCCATCGCCCGGGACCATCGCAACGACGTTCTCGCCTCTCTCGGCGTGGGAGCCGGCATTCTCCTTTCCCTTTCCGGGCATCCCTGGGCCGATCCGATCGCCGGGGCGGCGGTCGCGGTGATCGTGGCCAAAACCGGATTTTCCATTCTCCTGGAGTCGGCCGACGAGCTGATGAACACCCTCCCGAGCGAGGAGATGAAGGAGCGGTTCGCGGCCTCCCTGCGGGACGTTCCGGGCGTCGTCAGCATCGAGGACATTCGGGCTCATCGCTTCGGACCCTACCTCGTGGCCAATATCATCATCCGGGTGAACAGCGCCCTCCGCGTCGGCGAGGCGGACGAAATCGCCACGGCCGCCGAGACGCGATTGCGAGAGGACGTGGAGATGCTTCGCAAGGTGTATGTCCATATCCATCCGGCGGAGGGCGGCCGCCTGTCCGGTTGAAGAGGGGTTCGAAGACGCCGTTCTCCTCTTCGGGGCGGCCGCCAATACGGAGGCAATCGGGAGACACCATCCCAATGCACCCTGTTTTTGTGAATTTCCGGCTCAGGGAAATCGGGTGAATGGGGATGGTGTCTCCCGATTGTCACGCCCCGGGCAAGCGCGGGAAAAAGACGGGCGTCTTCTTTTTATACTCCTCCCAGTCCGGCCGACCGGCATACTTTTTCTCCAGGAGCGGCACGCCGGAAACGAACCGGAGGAAGAAGGTGATGACGGCCGGGCCGATGAGCCCGGCCCAGCCATATCTTGAAGACAGGGCGATCAGGCCCAAACCCCACCACAGAGTCGCTTCCCCGAAATGGTTCGGGTGACGGGAAAGCGACCAGAGACCTCGGGTCATGAGCATCTTTTTGTTTCCCGAGTCGCGGATGTGGGCGGCGAGCTGGCGGTCGGCGACGGTCTCGAAAAGAAACCCGGCCAGAAAGACCGCCGTTCCGGCGGCGTCGAGGATGGAGAGCGGCCTGGCCGGGGAGAGGAAGACGGCCGTCAGGGGGGAGGAGACGAGGAGCATCACCGCCCCTTGGAAGAGGAAGATGAAAATGTACGACTTCAGCGGGGCGGCTTTGCCCCACCGTTTCCTCATGGCGGCGTAGCGGAAGTCCTCCGGCTTTCCGGCGTTTCTCCGAAGAATGTGGAAGCTCAAGCGGGCGGCCCAGAGCGTGATCAGAGCGGTCATGAGGAGACGGGCCGGAGAAAAATCCGGATCTCGGAGGAACAAGGCCGCGGCCGCCAGGACGAAGCCGGGTCCCCAGCCGGCGTCGACGATGGAATAATTCTTCCGGACCAGGGCCAGGACGCAGAGCCCGGTCATGTAGAGGAACACGACCCCCGCCGCGGTCAAAAGCGGTCCGATCACCGAAGCCTTCCCTTCCGGCGGCTCACGCCTCTTCCATCAGGAACGAGACGGCCACGGCCCCCACGCCCGCGTTCAGGCCGATCACGGGCGAAATATCCATGAGATAGGCCGGCTTCCGGCCGAAGATCTCTTCCATCTCAAGGGCATAAATCCCGGCTTCCTCCGGGTTGTGGGCGTGAAGGACGCAGGATTCCCAAACCCGGCTTCCGGCCGCGGCCTTTCTCGCCTGCCGGCGGATGTTTTTGAGGTTGCCCCGGCGGCTGAACGCCTTGTCGGAAACGGTTGACTCGCCGTTTTCCTTCATGGACACGACCGGTTTCAGGTTCAACAGGTTCGCCAATCGGCCGGCCATCGGGCTGACCCGGCCGCCGCGGACCATGTATTTCAAGGTCCGCACGCCCACCAGGATTCTCGACCTCGGCCTGACCCGTTCGGCTTCGGCCGCGGCCTCTTCGTGGGAGGCGCCCGCCTCAAGGGCCCGGGCCGTCCGGAGAACCACCAAGCCGAGGGCGCCGGAAAGCGTCCGGGAATCAATGACGGTGATTCTTTTCCCCGTCTCCCGCGAAACCCGCTCGGCAACCGAAGCGGCGCCGGCGAACGTCCCGCTCAGCTTCCCGGACAGGTGGATGGAGAG
>JAAZPG010000333.1 GCA_012797375.1 Acidobacteriota bacterium | reverse complement strand
GCGGCCGGCCGGCGGTCAGCCGGTGGAGGTCATATCCCAGTCCGATTCTCATGCCGGATCGCCTCCGCCGCGATCAAGTCCAAGGGCGTCGTGATCTTGATGTTTTCCGGATCTCCGGAAACAACGGCCACTTCTTCTCCCAGCCGCTCGACGAGCGCCGCCTCGTCGGTGCCCGAAATCCCCTCGGCCGAGGCCGCGGCCAGGGCCCGCCGGAGGAGAGCCGAGGCGAAGCCCTGGGGTGTTTGAACGCGTCCCAGGCGTCCGCGGTCGAGGGTCCGGACGACGCGGCCGCCGTCGATTTCCTTCAGGGTATCCCGGCAAGGGACCGCCGGCACGGCCGCTCCTCGTTTTTCCGCGGCCTCGATCACCCGGTCGATCAGGCCGGCCGAGACCAGGGGACGGGCCCCGTCGTGGACGAGGATGACTCCCGTCCGCCGCTCATCCAGCCGGGAAACGCCGGCCGCGACCGAATCCTGGCGGCGCGGGCCGCCGGCCGCGACGGCCCGGATCTTGGGAAAGCGCCGGAGATATTCCGCCCCCGCGGCCGTCTCCGGCAGAACAAGGATAATGTCCTCGACGCGGGGATGGGCCTGGAAGGCCGCGCAGCTCCACTCGACCAGGGGCCGGCCGCCCAGGAGGGCGAACTGCTTGGGCCCGCCGAACCGCGCCCCGGACCCGGCGGCGACGATCACGGCGGCCGTCCTCTTCATTTTGCCTCGTCGTTGTACCGGCCGAAGATCATTTTGCCCACCGTCGTTTGGAGGACGGAGGTGACCATGATGTCGACGTTGCGGCCGATCATCCGGCGGGCGTTGTCGACGACGACCATCGTCCCGTCATCCAGGTACGCCACGCCCTGGTCCTTTTCCTTTCCTTCCTTGATGAGATAGACCATCATGGATTCGCCGGGGAGCACGACGGGCTTGATGGCGTTGGCCATTTCGTTGATGTTGAGGACGGCCACGCCGCGAAGCCGGGCGACCTTGTTCAGGTTGACGTCGTTGGTCACGATCTTGCCCTCGAGGCGGCAGGCCACCTCGATCAGCTTCGTGTCGACTTCGCGGATTTCCGGAAAATCCATCTCGGTGATCATGACGTTGGCCGTCTTGGATTTTTGCAGATGATCGAGGATGTCCAGGCCGCGGCGGCCCCGCTGCCGCTTGAGCCCGTCCGGGGAATCAGCCACCATCTGCAGCTCCTTGAGGACGAACTGGGGCACGACCAGCGTCCCCTCGAGGAAACCGGCTTCGCAGATCTCGGCGATCCGGCCGTCGATGATGACGCTTGTGTCCAGGATTTTAAAGATCCGGCCGTTGTTTTTTTCACGGAAAAAGCGGAACAAATACGACGGATCGAGCCATTCCGATTTCCGGATCCCGATCAAGAAGCCGGCCGCCGGCAAAAGAAGGAGAAACATGACCCGGACGAAGGCGGCCGTCCCCGGATCGGAGGTCATGGATTGGTAAGCCGCCCCGAGGATCCAGCCTAGGATGACGCCGACCAGGGTTCCGACGACCGAGCCCCAAATGACCGTGAAGGACGCCCGGCGGACGCGCGACTCGAGAAACAGGGTCGCCGCGGCCAGAAACCCGGCGACGGCGGCCGCCGGAATCCGGTCGAGCCCGAAGGGCGGAACGAAGTATCCGGCCGCGGCGGTCACAGCGACGAAGAAAATCCGAAAAAGAAAAATGCCCATGACCGCATCCTCTTTCAGTGGAAGATCCCTCGCAAGGAGGCTCTATCATATCAGAAAACGAGGTCGACCGCCCGCCTCAGCGTCCCGGCTCCCAGCAGCCGGACCCCGTCGATTTTCTCTTTGGCCAGGCCGGCGACGTTTCCCTCGGGCAGAAGGATCGTCCCGAATCCCAGGGCCGCGGCTTCCCGGACCCGGGCCGCGGCCTGGCCGACCGACCGGATTTCCCCGCTGAGCCCGACCTCTCCGAAAACCGCCAGCCCGGCCGGAACGGGTCGGTTCATCAGGCAGGAGACGATTCCCAGGACGACGCCCAAGTCGGCCGCCGGCTCGCCGATCTCCATTCCCCCGGCCGCGTTCAAATAAATATCCTCCGTCCCGAACGTGTAACCCAGCTTTCGCTCGATGACGGCCAGGAGCATCGACGTTCGGTAGTGGTCGAGACCGACCGTCATCCGGCGCGGATTGGAGGCAAACAGCGTCGGCGAAACAAGCGATTGGATCTCGATGAGCAGGGGGCGCGTCCCCTTGATGGTCGCGACCACCACGCTCCCCGACTCGTTCTTCGGCCTTTCCCTGAGGAAGAAAGCCGAGGGATCGGGAATCGCTTCCAGGCCGGCCGCCGTCATCTCGAAGATGGCCAGCTCCGAGACCGGCCCGAACCGGTTTTTCAGGGCCCGGAGCACCCGGTGGCTGTGGTCGCGCTCCCCCTCGAACAGAAGGACGACATCGACGATGTGCTCCAGCGATTTGGGCCCGGCCAGCGATCCTTCCTTGGTGATGTGGCCGATGAGAAAGGCGGGAACGCCGTTGCGCTTGGCGAATCGGAACACCTGGTTGGCAACCTCGCGGACCTGGCTGATCGTTCCGGGGCTGGAGGACAGCTTGGAGGAAAAGACGGTCTGGACGGAATCGAGGACGAGGACGCCGGGGCGAAGCTTCTCGGCCTGAGCCAGAATCCGCTCCAGGTTCGTTTCGGCCAAAAGAAAAAGAGGCCCGCCGCCGACGCCCAAACGCTCGCCCCGGAGCTTGATCTGGTCCAGCGATTCCTCGCCGGAGACATAGAGGACCGGCGTTCGACCGGCCGCGAAATCCCGGGACATCTGAAGCAGCAGCGTCGACTTGCCGATACCGGGCTCGCCCCCGATCAAAACCAGGGATCCCAGGACCACCCCGCCGCCCAAGACCGCGTCGACTTCCTTGATTTCAACCCGAGCCCGGGGCTTGGCCAGGTTCTTGACGTCCTGATAGGGAATCGGTTCGGCCGGAGCGAAGGCCTGCTCGACCAGCGGGGCCTCCTCGACCTCCGCTTCCTCGACCATGGTGTTCCACTCGCCGCAGGCCGGGCAACGGCCCATCCATTTCGGCGATTTCGTCCCGCACCCTTGGCAGACGAAGACGGATTTGTTCTTCATCGAAGAGCCAGCCCGAGGCCGAAGAAAAACTCCCGGCGCCCGGCCAGAGTGAAATCATCGGCCCCGGCGACCAAGTAGAGCGACCGCGTGGGAAAGATCTTCCCCGTCAACCGGAACCGCGGGCTTTCCTCCCGGTTGAAATTGAATCCCTCAAGGCTCAATCCCCAAAGATCGCCGCCGAGATAATCGAGGCCGAAGCCGAGCTCGTTCTCGATGAATCCCAGCCGCGGGGCGAACCGTCCCAGCCGGAGCCCCCCCTGGAGGGAAAAGACAAACCGCCCGGCCCAGGGATCCCGAACGATCCCCGCCTCGACAAACGAGCCGTTCGCCGGCCGGATCCCGGCCGCGAGGCCCGCCCGGACGAGACGGCTTGTTCCATAATACCCCGTCTGGAAATCAGCGTATCCCTTAACCCCGGAAAGGAGGCCGGCGGCTTTCCTGGCCGAGGAGAGGACCTCGGCCGCTTCGTCATAAAGGCCGGGCTCCTGGATGATCTTTCCGGCCGTGCCCTCGCCCCTCTCGATTTTTTCCAGGATCGCCCGGAGCTTGGCCGCGGCCTCGCCGATTTTTTCCAAGTCGGCCTTGAGTGGTTCGCGGTTCTCGGCGATCGTCTCCTGGAGGACGGCCAACGATTTTTTCAAGTCGGCCGAGACGTCGGCCACCGTCCGGCCGACGCCGTCGACCGTCTCGTTGGCCCCCCGGATCAGCCGCTCGAATTCGGACCGGTTGACGGTCAGAATCGTTTCGAGCTCGGCCGCCGCTCCCGCCGCTCCCTCCAAGGCCCGCTTGAACTTGGCCCGGTTCTCCTCGTTAAGCACGTCGCTCAAGGAGGCCGAAACGGCTTTCAACTCCCGGCCGACCGAGGAGAGCATCTCACCGACCTGGTCGAATCCGGGTTTCTGGGAGCCGGCGATGGAGGCGTTGTCAGCGCAAAACTCCGCCGATTCGCCGGGATCGATCTCGACGTATTTCTCGCCAAGCAGCCCGAGCGTGGAGAAGGCGGCCGTCGAGTCGACGGGAACCCGCACGCCGTTGTCGATGTTCATGACGACCCGGGCCCGGACGCCGGAGAGCTGGATGTCGCGGACGAAGCCGATCTTGACCCCGGCCATCTTGACCACCGCCTTGGCGTCCAGACCGGCCGCCGTCGGCACGTCGACATTGAGGGTGTATCCCCTCTTTTTAAAGACGTACCCGATGTCGCCGAGCAACATGATGAAAACAGCCATGACGGCCAGCGTCCCTCCGACGAAAAGGCCGACTCGCGTTTTTCGGCTCATGCCTTCCTTCATTAAAAATCCTTGATCGGTCCCTCCGCCCGCCCCTGGAGGAACTGCTGGACCACCGGATCCGGCGAATGGCGGATCTCTTCGGGCGGACCGACGGCGATGATTTTTCCGCCGTATAACATGGCGATCCGGTCGGCGACTTTGTAGGCGCTGACCATGTCGTGGGTGATAACGATCGAGGTCACGCCCATTTCCTTCTGCAGGAGAAGGATCAGATCGTTGATCGCGTCGGCCCGGATCGGATCCAGGCCGGTGGACGGCTCGTCGTACAGAATGATCTCCGGCCGGTAGGCGATGGCCCGGGCGAGTCCGACGCGCTTGCGCATCCCGCCGGAAAGCTCGTGGGGCATCAACTTCTCGATTCCCCGCAGGCCGACCTTGGCCAGGCTGTCGGCGACGAGGCCGGCGATCTCCTGTTCGCTCAGGCGCATCCGGCGCCTCAGGCCGAAGGCCACGTTCTCGGCGACATTCAGCGAATCGAAAAGGGCGGCCGCCTGGAAGAGCATGCCGAACTTGCGGGCCGTCGCCTGGCGCTCGTCCCGTCCCAGGGCGGTCACTTCGACATCGTCGACAAAGACTTTCCCCCGCTCGGGGGCGAGGATGCCGATCAGGATTTTCAGCAGGACGCTCTTGCCCGATCCGCTCTGGCCGATGACGGCCAGCGTTTCCCCGGTCCGGATTTCCAGGTCGAGGCCGGTCAGCACCCGCTTCGGGCCGAAGGATTTGTGGACGCCGTTGAATCGGATCATAGGCTGGAAGGAAGAAGCTCGCTCAGGAAGAAGTTGCTGATGAGGATGATGATCGAGGCGATGACCACCGCCCGGGTCGTCGCCCGGCCGACGCCCTCGGCCCCGCCCTCGGTTTCCAGGCCCTGCCAGCAGCCGATGATGGCGATCAGGACTCCGAACACGGCCGCCTTGACCAGCCCCGAGCCGACGTCCCAGAGGTCCAAGTACGTGACCGTGTTGCGCCAGTAGACGGTCTTGTTCACGCCCATCAGGACGACATTGTAGAATTCGGCGCAAAGGATGCCGATGAGGTCGCCGAACAGGGTCAGGCAGGGAAGCATCAGGAAAGCGGCCGCCGTGCGCGGAGCGACCAGGTAGCGGACCGAGTCCGCCCCCAAGGTGAAGAGGGCGTCGATCTGCTCGGTGATCCGCATCGTTCCGATCTCGGCGGCCATGGAGGAGCCGACCCGTCCGGCGACCATCAGGCCGACGAGAATGGGAATGAGCTCTCGGACGAGCCCGACGGCGATGATC
>JAAZPG010000332.1 GCA_012797375.1 Acidobacteriota bacterium | reverse complement strand
GCAACCGGCTCGGCCTCTTGATCGAGGAGGGCGAAGGCGCCGGCCGGGCGGCCGCGGCCGGACCCGCCGAGGAATTCCCCGGAAAACGAAAACCCGAATGGCGGGTGATCATGGATCTCTTGAGAGAGACCGATCCGATGCTCTACCGGCGGGTTCTCCGGCGGCTGATGAACCATCTCCACTGGCAGGGCATCCCCGGCGTCCAAGGGTTGCTGTTCCACCTGACCCCGGAATCTTACTCCCGGGCCGAGGCCGGACCCGATGAAAACCAGCCCCAGCCCGTCCAAAGCGTCGAACGCCTGAGCAAGGTCTTCGAGGAAGCCCTTTGGATCGCCTCCCTGGCCCTGACGGACGCCGAGCTTTCGGACCTCCTCAAGCAGTGGATGCGGCAGGACAAGCTCGGCTTTTTCATGGTGGCCACGGAAAAGCGGGAGATTTCCGTCGTTGAGATCAAGGAGATCCTCAACCGGTTCTGCCGCTCGACGGGCGAGGACGAACAGTCCCTCTCTCCGGCCGACGACCTCCAAGCCCGGATCGCCCTCATCCGCCGCTTCCTCAGCGAGCGTCTTCCCTTCATCCGGATCGCCCGCGATTTCATGACCATCCACGATTTCGGGCGGCTGCTGCCCCGCGTCTTCGGCCCGACCTCGGGCACCGGGAAGCTGGGGGGGAAATCCGCGGGCATGATCCTGGCCGAGCATATCCTCCGCCAGAAAGCCCAGTCCGACCCGGCCGTCGGGACGATCAAGATCCCGGAGTCCTGGTTCATCACGTCCGACGGGGTGATGGATTTCATCCATTATAACTACTTGGAGGATTTCCAGAGCTTCAAGTTCCGTCCGATCGAGGAGATCCGCCACAACTACCCCTACCTGGTCCAGGTCTGCAAGCAGTCTTTCTTTTCGCCCGACATGCTCGCCCAGCTCAAGCTCATTCTCGACGACGCCGGCGGGGATCCGCTGATCGTCCGGTCCTCCAGCTTGCTCGAGGACAGCCGGGGATCGGCGTTCTCCGGCAAGTACCGGAGCCTTTTTCTGGCCAACACGGGGACGAAGGAGGAGCGGCTGGACGCCCTGACCGACGCCGTGGCCGAGGTCTATGCCTCCATTTTCAACCCCGACGCGATCGAATACCGGGCGGAGCGGGGCCTGCTGGATTACTACGAGGAAATGGGCGTCCTCATCCAGCAGGTCGTGGGGACGCGGGTCGGAAAGTATTTCTTCCCGGCGTTCTCCGGCGTGGCCTTCAACAACAACGAGTTCCGCTGGTCGCCCCGGATCAAGCGGGAGGACGGCGTGCTGCGGTTGGTGACCGGTCTGGGGACCCGGGCCGTCGACCGGGTCGGCAATGATTACCCCCTGCTGGTCAGCCCCGGCCAGCCGGGCATCCGGGTCAACGTCATGCCCGACCAGGTGATTCATTATTCCCAGAAGGCGATCGACGTCATCAACCTGGAAACCCGCCGCTTCGAGACGCATGCGATCGAGGAGCTCCTCAAGGAAATCGGCGCGGATTTCCCCATCTGGGACCGCCTCTTTTCGGTCTGGGACGGCCAGTCCGTCCGCCGGGCCAACCGGGTCTTGGACCAGCCTGACCAGGATTCCGTCGTCGCCACGTTCGATGGTCTTTTGACCGGGACGCCGTTCCTTCTCCAGATGCGGGAAATCATGCGCGTCCTGAAGGAGATCTTCGGGATCCCGATGGACGTCGAGTTCGCCCATGACGGCCGGGATCTCTACATCCTCCAGTGCCGGCCGCAGAGCCGTCTGGACGACGAGGAAGCGATCGCCATCCCGGCCATGATCCCCGACGAAGGCAAGCTGTTTTCGGCCAGGAAATACATCACCAACGCCGATGTCCGGGGCATTCGGACGATCGTCTACGTCGATCCCGAGGGATACGGCCGGATCGCCTCCCTGGCCGACATGGGAGCCGTCGGCGACGCGGTTTCCCGGCTCAATTCCTTCCTGCCCCGGAAATCCTTCATCCTGATGGGGCCGGGCCGGTGGGGCAGCCGGGGGGATATCCGGCTGGGCGTGCGGGTCGCCTATTCGGACATCAATAATTCGGCCATGCTGGTTGAAATCGCCCGGAAGGTCGGCGAATACGTGCCCGAATTGTCCTTCGGAACGCACTTCTTCCAAGACTTGGTCGAGGCCCGGATCCGCTATTTGGCTCTCTATCCCGACGACCGGGATGTGATTTTCGCCTGGGACTTTTTCCGCAAATCACCGAATGTCCTGACCCGCTACCTGCCGGAATACGCGTACCTGGCCCCGGTGCTTCGGGTGATCGACGTGCCTGAGACGGCCGACGGCCGGGAGCTGCGGGTGATCATGGACGGCGATCGGGAGACGGCCCTCGGCTTCCTCTGCGATCCGACGAAGGGCCGGGGCGAGGAAACAGGCGATGCGGGATTGCTTTAATCCCCGGACCGGGCCGACGGGCGGTCCGGAGGCAAGGACCGGCCGATGACGGCCCGGCTGCTGCTGGTCAACTGTTACCGGGAAAACGCGGCGAAGAAGATCGATCCCTACCGGGAATGGATTCAAGCCGGGGCGAGAGACTTGGGCCTGAAGCTTGAAATTCTCGCGAAGTTCGACCTCGGGCCGCTTCCCGGCGGGGATTACGACGGCCTGATCGTCTCCGGATCGCGCCAAATGATCGGCCGGGGACAGGTCGAGGCCGGCCTGCTCGATTTCCTTCGAACCAACCGGCGGCCGCTTCTCGGCGTCTGTTACGGCCACCAGGCCCTGGCCCGCGCCTTCGGGGGGTTGGCCGGGAAGGATGCGGCGACACATCGGGGCGACGAGATGATCCATCTCGAGGCGCCCGATGCGCTTTTTGCCGGATTTCCCGCGTCATTTCCCGATGAGCGAAAGCCACGAGGAGATCGTCGCCCGCGACGAAGCCCTCGAGAAAGAGTTCCTCGTCCTGGCCGCCGGCGACTCCGGCCGGGTCGAGGCCGTCCGGCTTCTGCGGGAGGCGTTCATGAAGCTGTTGGACGCGTCCATCGAGGAAGCCGGGCAGATGGATATCATGAAAGCCCTGGCCCGTCATTACGGCGTTTTCTGCGATTTCGCGAATATCCGGACGAGGACGGCGGGCCGGAGGCAGTTCGTCGACCTGACCCTGATCCTGCCGGCCGGTCTTTCGATTAAAAAAGCCCATGGCCATGCCGCGGATCTGAAAAACGACTTGGCCGCCTCCATTCCCGAGAGCGAAATCGTCGTCCACATGGAGCCATGCGCCGGGGACTGTGCCTACGCGGCCGAGGGCCGGGCCTGTCCTTATCTCGTCCCGGCGGGAAAAAACGGCGCGTGAGCCTTCTCTTCTTATCATGAAAACATGGACGGCCGGAAAGAAAACCCGGATCACCCGCGCTTTAGCCGGCCGAAGCAACGTCTTCCTGGTCTCCGGCGGAGGGAAGAGCCTTCTGGTCGATATCAGCCCAAGGTCCCTCCGCCGCCGGTCCCGCCGTGAACCCCTCGCACTCCCTTTCCGTATATAATAGCGACATCAAGCAGAGGAGGTTTCCCATGCGCGCCGCCCGTTTTCCCGGGATTTTGATCCTTGTTTTCGCCTTTAGCCTGATTGGCGCCGCCTGCCGGGAGAGACGCCCGGAGCCGAAGCTGGAAACCCACCGGACGATCCCCTCCCAAGGCGAAAGCCGGGCCGTCGTCACGATCAAAATGGCCGCCGGTGAGCTGGACGTCCGCGGGGGCGCGGGCGGCGAGTTGATGAAAGGATCTTTTTACTACAACCGGCGGCCGTGGGAACCCCGGATCGATTACCAAGTCTCCGGCGGCGTCTCCCGCCTTGTGGTCGAACAGCGCCGGATGGGCCCGGCGTTCGGCCGCGTCCGGAACAATTGGAACGTGGAGCTGTCCCGGAAGATCCCGACGGAGCTGCGGCTGGACCTCGGCGTCGGAAAAGCCAGAATCGACCTGGACGGCGTCCCCGTCACCAAGCTCGATGTCCAGGTGGGCGTGGGCGGCATGGACCTCGATCTTTCCGGGGCGCGGAACGAGGGCCTGACCGGACAGATCGAGGGCGGAATCGGCCGGGCTGAAATCCTCCTGCCGTCCGATATCGGCGTCCGGCTCCGGATCGAAG
>JAAZPG010000036.1 GCA_012797375.1 Acidobacteriota bacterium | reverse complement strand
GGGCACGCCGGCGGCTTGGGCGGCATCGCGGTCGAAAGTCATGAACATGAGTCGGCGGTAAAAAATCGCCGTTACGGCCAGGACGCCCGCGGCCAGGGCGGCCGAAAAAATGACTTCGGCGGGTTCAATGGCCAGGATATCGCCGAAAAGGTAGCCGAGAAGGGAGGCGTTGAACCGGCCGGAGACGGAGGCCAGAATAACGCCGACGGCCAAGCCGAGGCTGCTGACCACGGCGATGGCCGTGTCGCCGTGGATGCCGGCCGCCTCTCGGAGCTTCATGATGCCCAGCGCGGCCCCGACCGAGACGGCGAGGGCGACGGCGATCGGCCAACGACCGACGAGGAGGCCGAGGGCGATCCCGGCGAAGGCGACATGGGAAAGCCCGTGTCCGATCATGGCGTCCTTGCGGAGAAGAAGGAAAACGCCCAGGACGGCGCAAGCCGCCGCCAGGCACAGGCCGGCCGCCAAGGCTCTCTGTAAAAACGCATAGGCGAAAAACGCGCTCATGACCGCCGCCTCACGTTCAATGCCGGTGGGAAACGAGGTGACGTCCCCCGTCCAGGAGCTCCCTCAAGGCCCCCGAGGAGCAGAAATGGTCGTGGGTTCCATGGTAGACCAGGCGCTGATTGAGACAGGCGACCTTGGTCACATGCTTGTTGATGATGCCGATATCATGGGTGACAAGGACGATCGTGATTTTTTCCTCGGCGTGAAGCGATCCCAAGAGGTCATAGAACCGATCCTGCGTTTCCGCGTCGACGCCGGCCGTCGGCTCGTCCAGGAACAGGATCCGCGGCTTTCGGACGATGGCCCGGGCGATGAACACGCGTTGCTGCTGACCGCCCGACAACCGTCCGATCCGGCGGTCCATGACGCCGGTCATGCCGACGATGTCCAAAGCCCGGCGGATCTCCGCTTCCTCGGCCTTCCGGGATTCACGGCCTCGCCCGGAGCGGAGCGTCATGGCCACGACTTCCCGGACCGAGGCCGGGAAGAGGGGATCGAAGTGGGTCGCTTTTTGGGGGACGTAGCCGATCAGCTCCCGGCCGGCGAAGGTTTCGGCCGGCTTGCCCAGGATAAAAACCCGGCCTTTCTCAGGCCGGGCCAAGCCCAGGATGACCCGAAGAAGCGTGGTCTTTCCCGACCCGTTGGGCCCGAGGATCGCTAAAAAATCACCGGCCGAAATCGTGAACGAGATGTCTTTCAGAACAGGAAGACCGCCGTAGTTGAAGGAGACATCCTCGACCCGGATCAGCTCTCCCTTGTCAGCGTCCGGAGAGGCCATGAGCCAAATTCTCCCGATTCTCTTCCATCAGCCGGAAGAAGGTCAGGCCTCGGACCGACTGGGCGGGATCGAGGTTGTGCCCGGGATAGAGAACCCGGACGTCGGCCCCGATTTCGGCGGCGATCAAGCGGGCCATCTTGTCGCCCGCGGCCCATTCGTAAAAAATCGTCTTGACTCCCGCGGACGCGGCTCGGGAGATGATCTCCGCTGTTTCCCGCGGCGTGGGAGCCGCGTCCGGGCTCGGCCCGTAGACGGCCACCTGCCGGAGCTCGTACCGCCGGGCCAGGTAGGCGAAGGCCGCGTGGCCGGCGAGAATGAATTCCCGGCCGCGGAACGGGGCGAGGGCCTCGCGGAACGACGCATCGAGCGCCCGGAGCCGCGCTTTCAAGGCCTCGGCGTTTCGGGCGAAGAATCCGGCATCGGCCGGGGCGAGGCTGGAAAACGCCCGGACCAAGCCGTCGACGATCGCCTCGTCCTGGGTAAAATCCAGCCAAACGTGAGGATCGAAGGCGCCGTGACGGTGATCGTCTTCGTGATCTTCGCCGGCGGCCGCGATCAGGTCCAAGCCGGCCGAGGCTTCAAACCGGCGGAGGCGCCCGGCCGCGGCTCCGCGGACCAGCGATTCCAGCCAGGGTTCGAGACCTAAGCCCACGGAAATTAAAAGATCGGCTTTTTCCAGGGTCCGGATGTCGCTGACCCGGGGCTGCCAGGTATGGACGTCGGTCCCGGGAGGCAGGAGCAGAACGACCTCGGCCCGGCCGCCGGCGATGTCCCGGGCGAATTCAGCCAGGGGAAGAACGGTCGCCACGGCTCTGAGGCGGCCGTCTCCGCCCTCCGAGGAATCCGCCGGGAACGCCGCCGCCATCGCGACGACGGAGAATGCGGCGAGAGCAAAAAGGCCGGCGGTTTTCATGGGCTTTCAAATTCTAGGGGCCCCCCGGGGAAATGTCAAACCGCCCGGCGGAGTTTGCCAAGAGACGAGGCTTGTGGCATGATAAGAAACCATAAAATGGAGGTTCCCCATGTCTGATGATTTATCCGGGCTCAAGCCCCAACCCCTTTGGAAGTACTTCGAGGAAATCTGCCGGATTCCCCACGGTTCCGGCCACGAAAAAGCCCTGGCGGATTTCGTCCTGGCCTGGGCCAAGTCGCGGAAGTTCGCGGCGAAAAAGGACGCGGCCGGAAACGTCTTCCTCGCCAAACCGGCGTCCCCGGGCAAGGATTCCTCGCCGGGAATCATCCTCCAAGGCCACCTCGACATGGTTTGGGAGAAGAATTCCGACGTCGCCCACGATTTCTTAAAGGATCCGATCAAGCCGGTCATCCGGGACGGCTGGGTCGGAGCGGCCGGCACGACCCTCGGGGCCGACAACGGCATCGGCGTGGCCGCGGCCATGGCGATTTTCGAGGACGACGCCCTGGCCCACGGCCCGCTCGAGGCTCTCTTCACCGTCGAGGAGGAAACCGGATTGACCGGAGCCCGGGCGATCACGTCCACGGCCCTGAAGGGCAAATACCTCCTCAACCTCGACAGCGAGGAGGAAGGCGCGTTCACGATCGGATGCGCCGGCGGCGCCGATTCGGACTTCACCCTTCCCTTGGCCCGCAAGGCGGTCAAGACCAAGACCGCCTTCCGCCTGATGATCAGCGGGTTGCGCGGCGGCCATTCGGGCATCAATATCCACGAAGGCCGGGCCAACGCCGTCAAGATGCTGGCCCGCGTCCTCGGCCAGGCCCAGGCCAAACATTCCTTCGCCCTGTACCGGATGGAAGGCGGCAACAAGCACAATGCCATCCCGCGCGAAGCGTGGGCCGATTTTTACGTCGAGCCGGCCAAAATCAAGGGCTTTTCCTCTTTCCTCCAGGCGGCCGGGGATCAAATCAAGGCCGAGTACCGTGTCGTCGAGCCGGGGATGAAATGGACGCTCGCGCCGGTCGAG
>JAAZPG010000331.1 GCA_012797375.1 Acidobacteriota bacterium | reverse complement strand
GTGAAAGGGGGAGCTTCGGCTCCCCCTTTCGGGGCTGGGAGATCAAAGATGTTTCGTTTTCCCGCCGCCTCGTAAAAGATCGAGGACTTTCTTCACGTCCTGGTCCCGGTCCTTGCGGCAGACCAGGAGAACGTCGCCAGCCTGGACGATCACCGTGTTCTCCACCCCGATCAAGGCCGTCAGCTTTCCCGGATTGCAGATGATGTTGCCCCTGGACTCGACGGCGACCACGTCGCCGCGCCGGGCGTTCCCCTGATCGTCCCGGGGCCAGATCTCTCCCAGGGCCGACCAGGCGCCGACGTCCGACCAGCCGAAATCGCCGGCGCAGACGAGCGTTCCCTTGGCTTTTTCCATCAAGGCGTAGTCGATGGAGAGCGCCGGGATTTCCTCGAAGATCCGGATCAGGGTTTTGGACGATTTCTTGTCGAGGGCTTCCCGCGTTCTTTGCCAAAAGGGAAAGAAGGCCGGGGAATCCCTCTCCAAGGCCCGGGCGAAAACGGATGCCCGCCAGAGGAACATGCCCGAGTTCCAGGCGTAATCGCCGGATTCCAGGAAGGCGGCGGCCGCCTCGCGCGTCGGTTTTTCCCGGAAGGCCCGAACGGGGTAGAACGGCTCGCCGGCGAAGTCCCGCCCGCCGGCCTGGTCGAATTGGATATATCCGTATCCCGTGGCCGGATAGGTCGGCTGAACGCCGAAGGTCACGAGCCCCTCGGTTCGGAAAGCCGCCTCGGCCGCGGCCTCGAGCTTCTTGAGAAACAAAGGCTCGTCGAGGATCAAATGATCGGAGGCGAGGACGGCGACGACCGCCTCGGGATTCCGCCGGTGCACGTGGGCCGTGGCCAGGATGAGCGAGGCGGCCGTGTTCCGGGCGCGCGGCTCGATCAGGACGTTGGCCGCCGGCAGGGCCGGCAGCAGCCGGCGGATGCTCCGCGACTGAGGAGCATCGGCGATCGTAAAGACGCGCCGGCCGGGGACGATCCGGCGGATCCGCCGGTACGTTTCCTCGATCATCGTCTTTTCGGAGACGATGGGAAGGAATTGCTTGGGCCGGCGCTTCCGGCTGAGCGGCCAAAAGCGGGTGCCGCTCCCCCCGGCCATGATGACGGCGTGAAGATCGACGGCGGATTTCATGACGGCCGTTCGAGCTTGTGGATCGCCCGCTCGACGGAAGCCTTGATTTCCCGCTGAATGGCCTCCAGGTCCTCCTCGGTTTCCGCCTCGAACCGCAGGACCAGCACGGCCTGGGTGTTCGAGGCCCGGACCAGGCCCCAGCCCTTGGGCATGATCGCCCGGACGCCGTCGATGTCGATCACCGGGTATTTGCCCGAGAGCTCGCGGCGGACCTCCTCGACGATCTTGAACTTGACTTCCTCGGAGGCGTACACGCGGATTTCCGGGGTGCTGTATGTCTTCGGCAGGGCCGCCAGCATTTCCGAAAGCCGCTGGGGGGAACGGGCGACCAGCTCGGCCACCCGGAGGGAGGCATAGATGGCGTCGTCGAAGCCGAACCACCGGTCGGCGAAAAACATATGGCCGCTCATCTCCCCGGCGAGCTTGGCATCCTCGTCCTTGATCTTCTTCTTGATGAGGGAATGGCCGGCTTTCCACATCACCGCCTTGCCGCCGAGCCGGGTGATTTCGTCATACAGGACCTTGGTCGCCTTGACCTCGGAAATGATCACCGCCCCGGGGAAAGCCTTCAGAATGTCCCGGGCGAAAAAGATCAACAGCTGGTCGCCCCAGATCAAGTGCCCCTCGTCGTCAACGACGCCGATCCGGTCTCCGTCCCCGTCGTACGCCAGGCCGAGTTCGGCTTTCGTGGCCTTCACCCGGGACACGAGCGATTGCATGGCCTCCGGCAGGGTCGGGTCGGGATGGTGATTAGGAAAACGCCCGTCCATATCGCAGTAGAGCTCGTCCACTTTGCAGCCGAGCTTGCGGAACAAGGGGGCAGCCACGACCCCGGCCGTTCCGTTCCCGGCGTCCAGGACGACCTTGAGCGGCCGGGCCAGCTTGAACAAACCGAGAACATAGGCTTCGTATTCGGGCTTGATGTCGTACGAGCGATAAGATCCCTTCCCGGCCGGGGCATAAGCGCCGTTTTTAATGATCCGGTGGATCTGCTGGATGTCGTCGCCGTAGAGGGTGTCCTGCCCGACGGTCATCTTGAATCCGTTGTACTCGGGGGGATTGTGGGACCCGGTGATCATCACTCCCGATTCCATATTCTTGTAGTAGCCGGCGAAATACAGCAGCGGCGTCGGAATCGTCCCCAGATCCGTGACGTCGCAGCCGGCCGCGCGCAGGCCGGCGGCCATCGCTTCGGCGAAGGCCGGCGAGCTCAGGCGGCAATCGCGCCCCACCACGGTCTCCTTTTTCCCCTTGGACCTGAAAAACGTCCCGATCGCCCGGCCGAGCGTCTGGACGACCTCCGGGGTTAGATCGACGTCGACGATTCCGCGGATATCGTACTCGCGGAAAATCTTGGCGTTGATCGGCATGCGGACCTCCTCTTCCCGCTCTCCGGCGGTCATATTTTATGGTCGGATATCTCGCGGAACCGGTCTTTGACCAGGCTCCATTTTCTCTGCGCTCCCAGGATGTAGTCGACCAGCTCCCGGAAAGCGCCTTCGCCTCCGCGCCGGCGGCAGACGAAGTC
>JAAZPG010000330.1 GCA_012797375.1 Acidobacteriota bacterium | reverse complement strand
GGCCCCCTTCGAGCTTCTCGGCGGAGCCGGGTCGTGCCTGGTCCGCCGGCTGGAAGAGGAACGGCCGGGACATGGGCCGATCGACTTGGACCTGGGCGGCATCGGCAAGGGATACGCCCTGGACCGGGCCGGGCAGCTTCTTTTGACCTGGGGGGTCCCGGACGCTCTCCTCCACGGGGGGACAAGCACGGTTCTGGCTCTCGGCTCGCCCGCGGCCGCCTCCGGGACGGAGCCGAGCCGCGAATCCTCCGAACGGACGGGATGGCCGGTCGGGATCGGAGCCGGGTGGCCCGGAGCCCCCGAGCGCGTCTTTCTTTCCGGCCGGGCCCTCAGCGGATCGGGAACCGAGGTCAAGGGCGGGCACATCCTCGATCCCCGGACGGGGCGGCCGGCCCGGGGAAATCTCGCCGCTTGGGCCTCGGCCCCGACGGCCGCGCTGTCCGACGCCCTTTCCACCGCCTTTTTCGTCATGACGGCCGACGGCGTCGAAGCCTGCGCCGCCCGGAACCCGGAGATCGGAGCCTGCCTGGTCGTCGCCTACGGCGATGTCCGGATTTTCAATCCGCGCTTTTTCCCCGCCGGCGGATGAGGCTCCGCCTGTTCAAAATCCGGACGAAAATCCAGGTTCGCGCTTGAAGGCGCCCGCCTCCCAGGTTATATTAAGAAGTGAAGGAGTTTCCGATGAAGTCATACGCTCCCGCCGCGGCCTTAGCGGCCGCCCTGCTCATCCTCGTCCCCGTTTACGCCTCCCTGTCCGCCCAGGATTCGGACAAAGAAGAGCTCAAGCTCAAGCTCCCGAAGCCGATGTTCATCGGAACCCCCCGCAACATCAAAACAGCCAACCTCGAGACGATCACGGGGAAATCCCGCGGCCCGTTCTTCGTTCCCAAGGGCACCCGCCTGCTTTCGGCCGGGAAAGCCGTCCTTTCCAGCGACATGCAGCCGGTCATCGGCGACTTGGGCTTTGTCGTCGACGGCGAGAAATCCGGCGAGGACGGGTATTTCGTCGAGCTCGGCCCGGGACGGCAGTGGGTCCAGATCGACCTCGGGAAAACCGCCGCCCTTCACGCGATCCTGATCTGGCACTACCACAGCCAGGCCCGGGTATACCGGGACGTCGTCGTCCAAGCCTCCGACGACAAGGATTTCCGCAGCAACGTCCTCACCGTGTACAACAACGATCATGACAACACCCTCGGCTTCGGTCCGGGCAAGGACAAGGAATACATCGAAACCAACGAAGGCCGCCTGATCGATCCCAAGGGCGCCGCGGCCCGGTACCTCCGGCTGCATTCGAACGGCAACACTTCGAACGACATGAACCATTACGTCGAAGTAGAGGTCTACGGCATTCTCAAATGAAACGCGCCGCGCTCGGCGTTCTATTTCTCGCGGCCCTGGCCGCGGCCTTCTTTTTCCGCTTGACCAGCCTGGATCTCCGGCCGATGCATCATGATGAAGCCAACCAGGCGGTCAAATTCGGCGCGCTTCTGGAACGCGGCGAGTACCGTTACGACAAAACCGACCATCACGGCCCGGCGCTTTACTACCTGACCTTGCCCGCGGCCAAGGCCGCCGGGCGGGCCAAGCTCGCCGACCTCGACGAAATGCTTCTGCGGACCGTCCCGGCTGTCTTCGGAGGCGCCCTTCTTCTCCTCCTTCTCTTCTTCGGCCGGAGCCTGGCGGACGAAGCCCGGGCGCTGGCCGCCCTTTTCCTCGCCGTTTCTCCCGCGATGACGTATTACAGCCGATTTTACATCCAGGAGATGTGTTTCGCCTTTTTTGTCCTGGGATTCCTGGTCTCCTTGTGGCGGTACCTCGTCCGGCCGGACGGCGGAGGATCTCTTTTCGCCGGCGTCTTCGCCGGCCTGATGGCCGCGACGAAAGAGACGGCGGTGATCGTGTTCGCCGCGGCCGCCCTGGGCGTGGCCGCCGTCCTGACACGGGAGAGACTCATCGCCCCGAAATCGGACACGCCCATCCGGAGACGCTTTTTCGCCCGGCACTTCATCATTCTCCTCATCGTCGCGGCGGCCGTCGCGGCCGCCTTCTTTTCCTCCTTCGGGTCTCATCCGGCCGGGATCAAGGACGCCGCCGACGCCCTGAAGATCTACGTGGAAAAAGGGAGCGCCGCCCCGGGGTTCCACGGCCATCCGTTTTTTTATTATCTCGGGATCCTGGCCGGCTCCGCCTCCGGGGGACTCGTCTGGACCGAGCTTCTCGTCCTTCTTCTCGGGGCGGCCGGAATGGTTTTCGTTTTCCTCCCCCATCGGCGGAGCTTTCTGGACGAAATCCCCGATCCGCTTCCGGTCGACCGCTCTCTCGGCCTTTTCCTCGTCGTCTACACGCTTGCGGCCACGCTGGCTTTTTCCCTCCTCGGCTACAAAACCCCCTGGAACATGATTCCCTTTTATCTCGGCTGGCTGATTTTTGCCGGGATCGGCGGAATCACGCTGTTCCGGATGATGAAAACGCTTCCCCTCCGGGCCGCCGTCCTCCTGGTCCTGGCGGCCGGTCTGGGCCATCTCGCCGGACAAAGCCGCCTGGCCTGTGTCCGCTACCCGGCCGATCCCCGCAATCCTTACGTCTACGCCCAGACCAGCCCCGATTTCCTGAAGCTTGTCGGACGGGTGGAGGCCCTGGCCGCCGTCCATCCAGAGGGACGGAACCTCCTCGTCAAGGTCGTGGCCGAACCTTATGAACAGTGGCCTCTGCCGTGGTATCTCCGGGAGTATAAAACCGTCGGTTATTGGACCGAGGCGGAAGCGGCGGGGAATCTCGGCGCG
>JAAZPG010000329.1 GCA_012797375.1 Acidobacteriota bacterium | reverse complement strand
TTCCCTATCCTTACATGCGGGCCCGTTAAGCCGGGCCGCCGCCCTCCGCCGCGGTCCCGGTTGACCGCGGCGGAGGGCTTCGATATGATTCCCCTTCTTCGTTTGGAGTGTCGAATTCCGTAAAGGAGTGTCCCCATGAGCGATGCGCCCGCCCCGGCCGGCAAGGCCCGGTTCCCCCGCAGCTTCTGGACGGCCAACACGATTGAGCTTTTCGAACGGGCCGCCTACTACTCGATGGCCTCGTTCATGGTCATCTACCTCAAGGAAACCCTGGGGATGAGCCCGGCCGCGGCCACCTTCCTCAACGGGACGGTCCTTTGGGGGCTCATCTATTTCCTCCCGATCGTCTCCGGGACGATCGCCGACAAGTACGGCTACAAAAAATCCCTCTCGGTTTCCCTCGTTTTAATCACCATCGGCTACCTGCTGATGGGCAACCTCCAGGGATTCTGGCCGGGCCTGACCGGGGCGGCCGCCGGCGAGCCGGTCAACTATCTCCTCCCCGTCGTCCTTGCCGTCGTATTCATCGGAATCGGCGGCTCCATCGTCAAGCCCTGCATCGCCGGGACGGTCCAGAAGACCTCGGGAAGGCACGCGACCCTGGCCTTCGGCATCTTTTACATGGTCATCAACATCGGCTCGATCACCGGGCGGGGCGTCTCCTATTTCGTCCGGACGAGCCACGGCATTCCGGCCATCTTCACCTACGTGGCGACGGTCTTCGCCCTGCTCGGATTGGCCGTCGTCTTGTTCCTCTACAAGGAGCCCCAGTTTGTCAGCGACGGGATCAAGGACGGCCAGGTCGTCAAGAGCCGCTCCTTGGGCGAAGCCCTCCTGGGCATCGTCACCGTCCTGAAGAACGCCCGTTTCGTCTTTTTCCTCATCGTCCTGTCCCTCTTCTGGTTCCTTTACGTCCAGCTCTACAACCTCATGCCCCTCTTCATGCGCTTCATCGATCCCAACGCCCCGATGGAGCTGTACACGATGGCCAACCCGGTGATGATCGTCTGCTTCCAGCTCCTGATCACCAAGCTGGCTAAAAAGTGGACGCCGATCCGGTCGATCATGTTCGGAGTGGCCGTGACGACCGTCGGCATGGCCGTCAACGTCCTGCCGACCCTGCTCTGGTCGGACGTGACCCAAAAAATCGACCTGCTCGGCTTGGCGATCCCGGCGGCCGGGATCTTCATGATCGTCTCGATCGCCTCGATGGCCACCGGCGAGATGTTCGCCTCCCCGCGGATCTACGAATACCTGGGCGCCCTCGCCCCCAAGGGCCAGGAGGGTCTCTACCTCGGCTACGCCAACCTGCCGGTCGCCCTGGGCAGCATCGTCGGAGGGCCGGTCGGCGGAGCCCTGTTCCAGAAGCTGATCCTCGATCCGCGGAACGCCGGCGGACCGGCGAAGATCGCGACGCTCTGGCTGATCGTCGGCGGCGTGGGAATCTGCTCGTTCGTCGGGCTGGGGATCTACAACGCCTGGCTCAAGCGGGCTTTGAAGAAGGACGCGCCGGCCGGCGCCTGACGGTTCTTCTCCCCCGGCGGAGGCCGCGGACGGCCGGGGCCGGGCTTCAGGACGGCCGGTAGAGAATGAGGTTATTCAATCCGTTCTGGTGGAATTCGGCGTAAAGCTTGTCCATCAGTTCCCGCTCCAGGCGGCCCCGTTCCTCCGCCGGCATCGCCTCGACGGCGTCCCGGCCGTACCGGTTTTCCAGGTCCCGCTCGGCCAGGCGGTGCATGAGCTCGTCCCAGAACAGGTCGTTGATGTAATCATCGTGGATTTTCAGCCAGGAGTCCTCGGTCTCGGCCGACGGGTAAAACTCGTCGAGCTCCTCGTCGTAAATCGTGATCTTGCCCAGGCCGAAATCCGCCGCCTTGGCGTAGACGTAGTTCTCCAAGTGGTCGGTTTCCATCACCGGGTTCTTTTCCCGGAATCCGTTGACCACCGTGTTGCCGAGGTAAACCAGCATCATCAAGGTTTCATATTGCGATTTGGTCAGTTTGAGTTCCATGGACGATCCTCGTGAACGCGCGAAAAATGAAGAGGATCATTATAGCACAACGCGGGCGGGCGGCGGCCGGGACGAGGCTCAGGGGGATTCCGCGGTCCTCGGACCGGCGGGACGCTTGAGGCCGTCTAGGATCTTCTGCTTGAGGACGGCGTCCGGGATGAAGGGATACCGGGCGTATTTCAAAAAACCCCTCATTTTTTCCCTATCGACGCCGCCCCTTCCAAGGGAGATCGCGGGAGGCCCCGTCCCAAGAAACAAGGCCGTCACGGCCGCTGGAACCGCCGTGAGGGCGGTCAGAAGGATCCCCCCGCCGGGATTATCCGTATCCACCATATAAGTCGCGCCGAGCAGAAGAGCCGGCAGGCCTTGAAAGAGCAGAACGGCCGACAGCCACTTGTCGTTCTTGACGCCCCTGATCTTCAGCGTTCGAATCGTTTTATAGGGCATGGCCGCGACCCTCGGCGGCAGATCTTTTTGCCCGTCGATCAGAACGTAAACCGAATCCTCGTCGGCGAAGAGAAATTCCCCCGCGGCCGTTCCGCCCGCCTTGTCCTTGATCTCGATCCGCTCGCCGGCGGGACTGAGGAGATAATGGTTCTTCTCATACTCGGCCAGCGGGACGGCGCATGACGCCGCCAAGAGAAGAAACGCCGTCCCTCCCATCCACCGGAGCTTGATCATCACCATCCGCCCCTGATCGGAATCCGGGTCTGGAAGAACCTTTCCTCGAGAAAAGTCTTCGACTCCAGCCAGCTTTCGGCCAGCCGGCGGAGCGTTCCCGGAACGTCGCCGAGGTCGAACCGGTAATCGGAACCGGCCGGAGGTTCCAGCCACTTTCCCCGGAGCCATTCGTTGTAGAAGCCGCGGGAAGCGATGAAGATCGAAACCTGCTCCTCCTCCGAGCGGGCCGCGGGCGGATTGAAGAAGAAACGATAGGCCTGGCCCGGCTCCGTTTCCAGATAGCGATCGTCCTTGTCGGCGACGAGCGCCCGGACGTCGGGGCTCGGCCGGCCGTCCATGTCCCGGACATCGTCGAATTCGAGGGGGATCACGGCCGGATCCGCGGCGGGGTTCTCCTCGTAATCGTAATTGACGGAGTCGATCAGGTAATTGTCCGGAACAAATTCCAGCCGGAGCTCGATGTCCTCCCTTCCGGACGCCGGGATGCTCAAGGCGAGGCGTTTG
>JAAZPG010000328.1 GCA_012797375.1 Acidobacteriota bacterium | reverse complement strand
CGATCCGGCCGCCAAGCGGCCGGCGGAGACGGTTCTCGAACCGCCCGGAGTCGTAAATCCGTTGAAAGAAGTGGAGGTCGCTTTTCCCCGTCCGCTCGACGGCGTGGGCGAGGCCCTGGATCGCCTGTTCCCGGTAGTCCGGGCCGATGGGGACGCTGAAGACCAGCAAGCCCCCCGGTTTGAGCACCCGGAGCATTTCACCGGCCGCGGCGGAATCTCCGTCATCGCCCTCGACGTGCTCGAGGACGCTCATGGCATAGACGACGTCAAACGTCCCGTCCCGGTCGGAAAGGCGGCGGGCGTCGCGGGTCCCGAAGGAAACGCGCCCACGGGCTCCCCGCCGGATCGCCTCCCAGGCTTTTTCGTAAGGGTCGAGGGCGAGCGGGCTGATGTCCGTCAGAAGAAGGTCAACCGGGTGCCTGCGGGCTAGATAGAAGCCGAACAGCTTTGGACTTCCGACATCCAGAACGAGGGGAGGAATTCCGCCGCCAGGCCGGTCTTCGAGGAAGTCGGCGATGTCCCGTTCGAAGAAGTGATACTCGGGAAACCGGGTATAGCTGTTGACCGGCTGGAGGAGGGCCGAGGCGGCCGCTCGGAAGCCCGGGGTGAATCCGTGGCGGAGGAAGCCGGCCGCTCCGGCCCGAAAACCGAACCAGGCGAAAACGGCTTCGCGGTATCTCACGGGCTAAGCCTAATCAAAGGGAAAAATCCTGTCAAACGAAATCGGGGGATCACCGGCCCTTGTCTCCACGATTTTTTCTGTGATAAATAGAGGGCGGACATGAATCCGCCGCTCGTCTCCGTCTGCGTCCCGGCCTACAACAACAGCCGCACCATCGACGCCGTGATCCGCTCCGTCCTCGGCCAAACCCTAGGCGACTTCGAGCTGGTCGTCGTCGACGACCGCTCGTCCGACGGGACCGCGGCGATTGTCCGCTCCCATTCCGATCCCCGGATCCGCCTCGTCGAGAACGAACGGAACCTGGGTCATGAGGGCAACTGGAACAAAGCCTTGAAGGAGGCGGGGGGCCGGTTTGTCAAGATCCTGCCGGGGGACGCCCTCCTCTACTCCCGGTGCCTGGAACGTCAGACGGCCGCCTTTGGGGACCTCTCCTCAAGCGGCGTCGCCCTCGTCTGCTGCGCCCGGGACATCATCGATGAGCGGGCGCGGAAGCTCATGCGCCGGGCTTTCCCCGGAAAAGAGGAGACGGTCCAGGGAGGGGAAGCCATCCGCCGCTCGGTCCGGGCGGGGACGAACCTGATCGGCGAGCCGGCCGCGGTCCTGATGCGGGCCGACCTCATCGCCCGGACCGGCGTTTTCAACGCCTCGAACCTTTACGTCATCGACCTGGACTACTGGGTCCGCCTCCTCCGCCACGGCCGGCTGGCCGTGATCCGCGAACCGCTCTGCTCCTTCCGGGTGTCCCGGGCGGCCACGAGCACGCGGATCAAGTCGACCCAGAGCCGGGACTTCAGGGACTTCCTCGACCGGCTGGGAGGGGATCCTCAGTCCGGGCTTTCGACCGGCGACCTCCGGCGGGGAAGG
>JAAZPG010000327.1 GCA_012797375.1 Acidobacteriota bacterium | reverse complement strand
GAACGCGGCCGTGATCGGCGGCGGAAACGTGGCCATGGACAGCGTCCGGACGGCGAAACGGCTGGGGGCGGAGCGGGCGATGATCATCTACCGCCGCTCCCGCCGGGAGATGCCCGCCCGGGAGGAAGAGGTCGCCCATGCCGAGGAGGAGGGCATCGAGTTCCATTTCCTGACCGTCCCGATCCGCTACGAGGGGGACGCCTATGGGCGGCTCGCGTCCATGACCTGCCTCCGGATGGAGCTGGGCGAGCCCGACGCCTCGGGACGGCGGCGGCCCGTTCCCGTCCCGGGCTCGGAATTCACGGCTCCGGTCGACCTGGTCGTCGTGGCCATCGGCCAGAGCCCCAACCCGCTGCTTCTGGAGACGATGCCCGGCCTCAAGGTCGGCAAGTGGGGGACGATCGAGGTCGATCCGGCGACGATGGCCGCAAGCTTGCCGGGCATGTACGCCGGCGGGGACATCATCCGCGGCGGAGCGACCGTCATCCTGGCCATGGGCGACGCCCGGACGGCGGCCGCCTCGATCGACGCCTATTTGAAATCCTGACGGGAGCGGGGTAAAATCGTCCGCCGGTTCTTCCGGTTTCGGACGCCGCATGGAACAACAAGATTTGATACCCGCCGAGCCCGGCCGCATCGGCACCGATGAGTCGGGCAAGGGGGATTACTTCGGCCCCCTCGTCGTGGCCGGATTCTACCTGCCGCCGGACCAGGAAGGCGTCCTCCGGGAGCTGGGCGTCCGCGACAGCAAGGCGATCAGCGACAACCGGTGCCGGGAGATCGCCGAGACGCTCCAGCGGGGTTATCCCCACGCCGTCGTGGCGATCGGCCCGGAGCGGTACAACGAGCTCTACGAGAAGCTTCGCAACTTGAACCGGCTGCTGGCCTGGGGGCACGCCCGGGCCATCGAAAACATCATGGAAAAGATGGACTGCCGGCGGGCCGTGACCGACAAGTTCGGCGACGAGCGGTATGTCCGCAACGCCCTCCTGGCCCGGGGCAAGACCGTGACCCTCACCCAGATGGTCCGGGGGGAATCCGACCCGGCGGTGGCCGCGGCCTCGATCCTGGCCCGGGCCGAGTTCCTCAAAAAGCTGTATTTTCTCGGCCGGGATTGGGGCATGGAATTCCCCAAGGGCGCCTCGCCGGCGGTTGAAGCGGCCGCGGCCGAGTTCGTCCGCCGCCACGGCCGGGAAAGCCTGGCCAAGGTCGCCAAGGTTCACTTCCGGACGACGGGCAAGGCCCTCGGCTCATGATCGTCCTTCTCAAGATCCTCGCCGTCATTTTCGCCTTGTTGTTTCTCGTCAAGCTCAAGGTCGACTTGGGGATCGTCCTTGTCCTGGACGCGATCCTGACGGGCGTTCTTTTCGCCATGCCGGCGGCCGCGTTCGTCAAACAGGCGGGAGCCGCCCTGATCGATCCGGAAACCCTGAACTTGATCGGCATTCTCATCCTGGTTCTCTACCTCGGCCGTTTTCTCCAGGCCGGCGGCCATTTCAAGGAGATGGTCGCCGCCCTGAAGAATTACGTCCGCGACGCCCGCCTCATCCTGGCCATCCCCTCGGCCTTCATCGGCCTTCTGCCGATGACGGCCGGGGCGATGATGGGCGCCCCGATCGTCGAGGAGGCGGCCCGGCGATGGACGCTTTCCCCGGCCTGGAAAACCTTCCTGAATTATTGGTTCCGCCACATCTGGGAATACAGCTGGCCGATGTATCCCAACCTGATCCTGGCCGCGACGATCGCCGGGATCCCGATCGTGAAGGTCTGCTTGAACCAGTTTCCGTTCACGGTCATCG
>JAAZPG010000326.1 GCA_012797375.1 Acidobacteriota bacterium | reverse complement strand
GGCCAGGACATGGCCCCGGGCGAGGAGATCCTTGCGGATCTCGGGGAAATTATAGATTTCCCCGTTCATCACGACCCAGACCGTCCGGTCCTCGTTGGCCATCGGCTGGCGGCCGGTGACGAGGTCGATGATGCTCAGGCGGCGCATTCCCAGGGCGGCTTGTCCATCGATATGGAAGCCCTCGTCGTCGGGCCCGCGGTGGATCAGGGTGCGGGTCATCCGCTTGAGAAGGTCCGGCGCGCCGGAGTCGAGCCCCCGGCCGTCGACGAATCCGCAGATGCCGCACATGGCGTTCATTTTAAACGGATTCGTTTTAAAAGACCACGATTTCTTGCGCCGGAAGCGGCAAAAGTGTACCCTGAGGGGCGGAATCCGGGATGAAGAAAATCATCATCAACGCCGACGATTTCGGCCTGTGCGCGCCGGTCAACGAAGGGATCATTCTGGCCCATCGCCGGGGGATCCTGACGAGCGCCACCCTGATGACCAACACGCCGGGATTCGAGCAGGCGGTCGCCCTGGCCCGGGAGAATCCCGCCCTGGGCGTCGGCGTGCACCTGAACATCGTCCGCGGCCGGCCGCTCTCCCCGCCGGAGGAAATCCCGACGCTCGTCGGGCCCGACGGCCGCTTCCCGGCCGGCGCGGGGCGGATTCTCCTGAAGCTGGCGGCCGGCCGGATCCGTCCCGCCGAGATCGAGCGGGAGCTCCGGGCCCAGATCGAGAAAGCCCGGGCGACGGGCCTTCCCCTGACCCATCTCGACAGCGAAAAGCACATGCACGCCGCCCCGGCTGTTTTCAAGATCGTTCTCCGGCTGGGGCGGGAATACGGCTTCCGCAGAGTCCGGTTCATCCGGGAATACGGCTTCTCCCGCCATCCCGCTCAATCCCTGAAGGCGGCGTTTCTTTCCCTCTGCTGCGCCCGGATGAGGCGCCGGGTCCGGGCCGCCGGATTCGTGATCACCGATTCGTTTTATGGTATATGTAATAGCGGCCGGATGAGCGCGGCCCGGCTCCGCCGGATTTTCCGCCGGGTCGGGGAAGGAACGGCGGAAATCGGGGTCCACCCCGGATTTCAGAATCCGGAGCTGTTCGCCGTTGAGGCCGAGGTCGGGCGTTATTACATCAACGCCTTCCGGGAGGGCGAGCTCCAGGCTTTGCTCGACCCGGGCCTGCCCGCGGCCGCCCGGGCCTCAAACGTCGCCTTGGTGAACTTCAATGGAATATGACATCCGAAAGAACGATCCGGAACATCCCCAGGTTTCCATCGTCGTCCCTTTCTATAACGAGGAAGGAAACGTCGAGGAAATGCACCGGCGGCTGAAAGCCGTTCTGGAACAGACCGGCCGGACCTGCGAGATCATCTATGTCGACGACGGAAGCCGGGACCGGACCTACGAGATGCTCCGGGCGATCTACCAGCGCGACCCGGCTGTCCGGGTCATCAAGCTCCGCCGCAACTTCGGCCAGACGGCCGGCCTCCAGGCGGGATTTGACCATGTCCGGGGCGATATCATCATTTCCATGGACGGCGACCTCCAGCATGCTCCGGAGGAAATCCCCCAGTTCCTGGCTAAAATCGACGAGGGCTATGACATCGTCAGCGGCTGGCGGGTGGACCGCAAGGACAACGCCCTTTTCCGCAAGTTCCCCTCCAAGGTGGCCAACCGGATCATGGGACGGCTGGTCAAGGTCAAGATCCATGACTTCGGCACAACGTACAAGGCCTACCGGCGGGAGGTCATCAGCAGCATCCGCCTGTTCGGAGAGCTCCACCGCTTCATCCCGGCCCTCATCAGCCGGGAGGGCTTCAAGATCACCGAGATCCCGATTTCGAACATCAACCGGCTCAAGGGGAAATCCAATTACGGGATTTCACGGGTGAAGCGCGTCTTTTTCGACCTCATCACCGTGAAGTTCATGGTCAGCTTCATCGACCGGCCGCTGCAGATCTTCGGCCTTCTAGGGATGGTCTTCGGCTCGGCCGGCTTCTTGATCGCCGCGGTGATCACGGTTGGATTCTATTTCCTAAGCTGGAACATCAAGGAAAACATGGGGAATCTTATCTTCAGCGTCTTCCTCATGATCCTGGGCATCTTTTTCATCATGATCGGGCTGCTGGCCGAAGTCGTTTCCCGGATTTATTTCCAGACCCACCGGATCCGGATTTATTCGGTCGACCGGATCGACGACCGGACGGGAGACGACGGGGGCCGCGCCGCCTAGGGACGGTTCCGCATGGCTGAAGCCTGGCCGATTCCCGCCCGTCGGGATCGACGGGACCTGATCCTCCATCTTATCCTCGGTGTCCTTCTGGCCGCCTGGGTGGCCGTGATGCTCCGGAACCTCGGGATTCTGTCTCTTTGGATGGACGAGGGCTTTCACTATCTGGCCGCTCGGGGCATTCTCGATCACGGCTATCCGCTCTTTCCCTCCGGCCACATCTACTGGAAGGCGATTCTTTATGCCTATGTCCTGGCCGCGGGCGCTTTTGTCTTCGGCCTCAACGCCGTGACGATGCGGGTGGTCAGCGTCTTGTGCGCGGCCGGCCTGCTGGCCCTGGCCTATCACGCCGGCCGTCGGCTTTTCTCCCGGACGGTGGGCGTCTCGGCCGCCGTTCTCCTGGCCTTCTCCGCCTGGGAATGGGAATATACCCGGCTGGCCCTCTATTTCGTCCCCCTCCAGCTCTGTTATCTTGCCGGACTCTATTTGTTTTATCGGGGATACATCGCCGACGAAAAAAAATTCAGGCTGCCGGCCGTCGTGGTGTTCCTCCTCGCACCTCTTATCCACCAGCTCGGGATGGGGGTGATCTTCGCTTATCCCGCCCTCCTGCTCATGCGCGGTCCCCGGCGCTTCTTCCGCCGGGACGTCCTGACGGGACTGGCCGCCGTCGTCTTATTCTATTTAGCGATCCAGCTCCAGGAGTTTTTCTTCTGGAAGGTCGGCTTCGTCTATGAGAAGACGGACATGAGCCTCGGCGGAATGATCGCGTATTTCTTCGGAAGCTTCAACCTGGATTATTTCCGGCAGTTTTACCGGAGCTTTCCGCGGATGAGCCTGGCCGTCCTGGCCGGATTGTTCCTCTGCCTCGGCCTGGTCGTCTGGAAAAGAAAAGGTCCAAGGCCGGCCGGGGAGCCGGGGC
>JAAZPG010000325.1 GCA_012797375.1 Acidobacteriota bacterium | reverse complement strand
TCGAGAAATGGATAAACAGGTACCGAATTCGGATTCCCGAACTCGGATTTCGGGAACAGGAGGAGGCCGTCCCCTCCCGGGCCGGAAAAACCCCAATCGGCGGCCGCCTCTAGAAATGGGCGGCTGATTTCCGGTAAGATTCCGCTGACAAAGACATGAAAACAATCATCCGATTCTTTTCCTCCCTCAAGCTGGCCATCGTCCTCCTCATTCTGCTGGTCGCGGCCTCGATCCTGGGCACGCTCATTCCCCAAGGGCGGGAGGCGGCCGACTATGCCGCCCGCTATGGCCGGCTCGCCGAACCGATGGTCAAGCTTCGATTGACCGACCTTTTCCGCTCTGTTTGGTTCTTGGGATTGATGGCTTTGTTCGGCTTGAACATCGCCGTTTGTACGGCGACTCGCCTTGGCGCGAAGCTGAGACGGGCGTTTCGGCCGAAAGTCGAGAGCGATCCGAAATCGTTGGCCGCCGGAAAGATAAGCGCACGGCTGCGGATCGATAGGAGCGCGGCCGAGGCGAAGGAAACCGCGATCCGGACGCTGCGGGCCTCGCGGTACAAGGTGCGCATCGCCGAGGAGCCGGAGACGGAGGGCCGATCGGGAACGGAAGGCGCCGGCGCGGACGCCAGACAAGCAGGCGGAAGAATCCGGATTCATTTTCTCGGCCGCAAGGGAACCGCCGGTATTTTCGGCGCGGATTTCGTCCACCTGGGTTTGCTCGTCATCATCGCCGGAGGCCTCGTGACCGCGGCCGGCGGATTCCGAACCGACCTCGGTCTCAACGCCGGGAAAACTTTGGACGTGCCGCGGGCCGGATTCGCCCTGCGGCTAGATAAATTCGCGACTGAGACATACGCGGACGGAAGCGTCAAGGACTGGAAAAGCACCTTGACCGTGGTCGAGGACGGAAAGGATGTGCGAACCGTGGTCATCGAGGTCAACCATCCTCTCGTTCATCGCGGATATTCGTTTTACCAAAGCGCCTGGGGCCTCGACTGGGATAATCCGGACCTGACGTTTTGGATCGAACGGAAGGATGCGCCGGGAACGGGGCGGACGTCGAAAATCCGGGTCGGGGAAAAAACAGCCTTCCCGGAAGAAGGAACAAAGGAAAGAAGAGCCGGCCAGGGGGAAGGCGGAGGAAAAAAGACGGCCGCGGATCAGAAAGAAAAAGAGACCGGAATGGAGTGGACGGTCCGGCGGTTTTTCCCCGACTTCGTGATCGGCGACGACAACCGGCCGGGCACGCGCTCCGGCCAGCCGAACAATCCGGCGGCGCTGATCGAAGGATGGCGCGGCCGGCGCAAAGTCGTTGAGGGCTGGATTTTCGCGGCATATCCCCAGGTCAACCGGCTCCGGGGAGAGGAGGCCGCCGACTGGACGATCGAGCTCCGCGACGCCGACGCGCCCCAGTATTCGGTGATCCAGGCGGCCAGAGATCCGGGCGTGCCGCTGATTTGGATCGGATGCCTCTTGGTGATGGCCGGGCTGTTTCTGGCGTTTTACTGGCCGGCGCGGGAGATCCGGATGACCCTGGAGGAGACGGAAGGACCGGCAGCGGGCTCGGCGGGTTCCGGAGGGAAGGGAAGAAAGCGGGGCTCGGGCAGGATGGAGATTACAGCCGGCGGGACGGCTTCGAAAAGCCGGGACCGTTTCGCGTCGGAATTCGCCCGGGTAACGGCCGCCTTGAAAGAGTAATTCGGTACCTGTTCAACCATTTCTGTATTTCCATGTTCTCCAGGTAAAATATGGAAATGGTTAACCAGGTTCCGATTAAGAGGAGGAGGTCGAAATGACGGAGTCGGCGTTCTTCACGATCGCGTTTGCCCTTTATGCCGCGGCCGCGCTTCTTTACCTTGCCTTTCTGTTCGGCAAAAAGCCGAAATGGGCACGGGCCGCGTTCATCGCCGCTTCCGCCGGGCTGGCCCTCCACACCGTCGCCCTCGTCTTGCGGACCTTCCAAAGCGGGCATGCGCCGTTTACGAACATGTACGAGTCGATGTCGTTTCTCGCCTGGGCTTCGGTCCTGGCGTTCATCATCATTGAGACGATGTTCAAAATACCCAAAGTCGGGGCTTACGTGATGCTGTTTGTGATCGCCATCATGGCCCTGGCCTCCTCGCCGCTGATGCCCAAGGAGGCGGCTCCCCTCATCCCCGCCCTGCAGAGCTACTGGCTGTGGCTTCACGTCTCGGTGACGCTCCTCGGGGAAGCTTTTTTCGCCGTGGCCTTCATCACCAGCATCATGTACCTGCGGGCCAAGGATCCGGAGAAAAAAGCGAAGATGGATTCGGTGAGCTACCGGTGCGTCTCGATCGGCTTTCCGTTGTTCACGCTGGGCGGACTGATCTTCGGGATGGTTTGGGCGGAAAAGGCTTGGGGGACGTACTGGAACTGGGATCCAAAGGAAGTTTGGAGCCTGATCACGTGGTTTGTCTTCGCTCTATACCTTCACACCCGGATCGTGATGGGCTGGAAGGGAAAGCGGTCGGCGTTTATCGCGATTCTCGGCTTCCTGGCGGCGTTGTTCACGTTTTTCGGCGTGAATTATCTCCTCTCCGGCCTCCATTCTTACGTCTGATCGTAAAGAACGCCGCACTCAATAAAACAGGGAGACACAATATCTGTTAATCTCATTTCCAAAAACATCGGGAATCGATGAGCTGGAAAAGGGATGCTTCGTCTTCCAGAGAAGGCGGAATCAATCCACCAGGATCAATCCGTAATAATCCGGGACCTGGCGCCGCGTGCGGACGACATCAATCGGAAATCCTGCTTTCTTGACCGTGGAAAACACGTCGATTCCGCAGGCTTCCATCGCCGGCCGGGCCAGCTCCGGGTGTCGGCACCAGCCCTCCTCCACGGGACATGTCCGGCAGAACGGACACGGACCCGCCTCCAGCCCGAACGCCTTCCAAGCCCCTTTGAGAAAGATTTCCCGCTCCAGTCCGGCGATCGCCCTGGCGACGGCCGCCCGCGGCCGGAAATGAATCAGGATCGCCCGCCGGTATCCGTCCAGAACGCGGCGCATCTCCTCGGCCGTCGGCGTAAACGGCGGACAAACCAGACATTGGCCGTATCCGTCGCAGCCGAAGCGGCACTTCATTTTCACCCAAGCGGCCGTGACCACGTCGGCCGGAGAGATGATCCGGGCTTCGATCACGCCGGCTTTCCGCTTAGCCGCCTCAAGAAGCACCTCGTTCGTGAGGACGAATTCCGCCTTCGCTCGACTCTTTCTTTTAACGGTTTTCAAAGCCGTGATTTCTCCCCGCGCGTCCGCGCGCCGCATCGTCTGATATTAAGTTAGCGCAGAAAATTAGGAGACACAATACCCATAAACTTCGTTTCCCAAAACGTCGGGAATCGACGAATTGGGAATGAGAGATCGTATCTTCAAAAGAATGCGGAAATGGTTAAACAGGTTCAGATGAGATTGACTGATTGGGCCGGGTGCGGATTGGATATGCGGAAATAGATAAACAGGTACGGATTGATGAGTACCGGGATTGATGAGTACCGGAATTGAGGAAATGGTTAAACAGGTTCGGATTGAATAGGGAAATGGTTAAACAGGTACCGATTAGATTGTACGGATTAAGAATTGCGAAATGATTTGAAGTGGTCGTAGCCGCGGGCGCGGATATGCGCCGGACGGCCGTTCAAAAAATACCGTAAACCCGATGCCTTGGTACGGATCGTGCCAACGGCTGCAAGCAGCCGGCCGAACCGCCGCTTAAACGCCCCGGCCGTCCTCTCAAAGGTTTCCGGGGCGACCGTGACAAGCAGGCAATAATCTTCCCCTCCCGTCGCGGCCGTCTCGACCGCCTCAAATCCGCGCTTCCGGGCGACCCGCCGGAGAACCGCCGAAACCGGCAGCCGGTCCAGCGCGATGTCCGCCCCGACTCTCGAACGCTCCATGATCCGGCGGATATCGGAGTCGATCCCGTCGGACACATCCATCATCGCCCGCACGCCCGGCCGTCCCGCCAGCCACTCCCCTTCCTCCACGTGCGGCCTCGGCCGATGATGAGCCCGGACAAGCCGCTCCTCGTCCCGCCCCTCCGGCCCGCCGGCCAGCAAGACCTTCAGCCCGCCGCCCGAATCGCCCACCGCCCCGGTCACAGCGACGACATCGCCGGCCGCGGCTCCCGACCGGAGTTTTTCTTTTCCCGCCCGGACCGTCCCGCCGACGACGATGCTGATGACGATCCCCCCCGGCGACCGGGTCGTGTCCCCGCCGACCAGCCGGACGCCGAACGGCCGGGCCGCCTCACGCCATCCTTTATAAAACGCGTCCAGCCACTCCAGCCCGACTCCTCCCGGAATCCCCAGCGACAGCAGGGCCCATTTCGGCCGGCCGCCCATGGCCGCGATATCGCTCAGGTTGACGGCCAGGGATTTCCAGCCCAGATCCCGGCCGCTCACCCGGTTCCGGATGAAATGCCGGTTTTCGAGAAGCATGTCCGTCGTCACGAGCAGCCGTTCGCCTTTCGTCCACGGCATAACGGCGCAGTCGTCGCCGATTCCCTCAACGCCGGCCGGCAGCTCCCGGATGAACGGCCGGGCCATCCGGGCGATGAATCCAAACTCGCCCAGCCGGTCCAGCCCATCCGGCTCCCGGGACGCCACGCTTCCCCCCCTGCCCGCCTTTCGTCTCTTCACCTCGCGCCCTTCGTTTTCCCCTTCGTCTTCCGCTTCCGCCCGCTAGGCCGCTCCTCCCCGCTTCGTCCTCGCCGCCTCGACGATCGCCCGCAGCGTCCGGGCCGCCGCGGCCGGATCGGGCGCGGCGCAGATCGCCGAGACGACGGCCAAGCCGTCGGCTCCCGCCTCCATGACCCGGGCCGCGTTCTCGGCCTTGATCGCGCCGATGCCGACCAACGGCAGCCGGACGAGCGGCCGCAGCCGCCACAGCCCCTCGATCCCCCAAGCCGCGCCCGTATCGGTCTTGGTCGGTGTCGCGAACACGGGGCTGACGCCTAAATAATCGACGGTCCGCGGATCGGCCGCGACCGCCTGGGCCTCGTTTTCCACCGACAGCCCGATAATCGCCTTGGGTCCCAGGATCGCGCGCGCGTCGCCGGGACTCATATCGGCCGCACCCAAGTGCACGCCGTCGGCTAAAACGGCCAGAGCGACGTCGACCCGGTCGTTGATGATCAAGGGAATGCGGCGCGGCCGCAATATTTCGGCCAGCCGCCGCCCGAGGGCGATGATATCGCGCGTCGCCGCTTCCTTCTCCCGGAGCTGAACGATCGTAATTCCCCCCGAAACCGCCGCTTCGACGATTTCCTCGACCGGCCGGCCCGCGGAAAGACCGCGGTCGGTGACCAGCATCAGCCCGAAATCAGCTTTCCCCACCGGTCACCGCGATTCCGTGGCCGCCTGGAGGCGGGTCCGGAGGTCGTTCTCTCCGATCGCATGGAGGGCATCGATGAAACGAACGCGGAAAGATCCCGGGCCTTGGGCTTTTTCTGCCGCGATTTCGCCCGCAATCCCCATGACGGCCATGGCCGCGGCCGCCGCCTCGAACGGCGAGGGATCGACGGCGGCGAACGCCCCGGTCAGGGCGGTGGCCGCGCAGCCGAGCCCCGTGACCCGCGGCATCATCTCGTGGCCGTTGGCGATCTTGATGATCTCATTTTGGAAGACGATGCGGTCGACGGCCCCGCTGACGCTGACGACACAGCGGTATTTATCGGTCAGCCGGAAAGCCGCGTCCATCGCTTTGTCCGAACCATATCGGCTGTCCACGCCCTTGGTCACGGTTTGGGAGGTGACAAGGGACATGATTTCCGAGGCGTTGCCGCGGATGATCGCCGGCTGGAGCTCCTCCAGGATCCGCAGCGAGGTTTCCGTCCGGTACCGGGTCGCCCCCGACCCGACGGGATCGAAAACGATGCGCAAGCCGCGACGCCGGGCCGCCTCACCCGCACGGAACATCGCCTCGATCCACGGTTCGCTGAGCGTTCCGATGTTGAGGACAAGAGAGGAAGCGATGCCGACCATGTCCTCGACGTCCTCGAGGGCGTGGCTCATCACCGGGGAGGCGCCGATGGCCAGGAGGGCGTTGGCCGTCACCTCCATGACGACAAAGTTGGTGATGTTGTGAACGAGGGGGGCATCCCCGCGGATCTCCTTTATGTCTTTCCAGATCGTGTCGGCATTCATTAGACGTCTTCCTCCTCGATGAAAACGATTCTCCAGGCCGGTCCTTATTTCTTCTCTTTCTTGTCTTCCTTGACGTCGATCTTGATTTCTTTTTTCACCCCGCTTCCGTCCATCATCATGTACATCATGTTCGCCTGGTTTTTTTCCATCAGGGCGATATGCTCTTGGATCATTTTGACCGCGGCCGGATCCTTGGACGTCAGGGTGATGACAACGCCGTCCTTGGTGTTCTCGACCTTTCTTTCGATGTCTTTCATTTGCATCAAGCCGAAGCCCGGGGCGGAGGCCATGCCTCTCATTCCTCTTCCCATCATCATCCGCGGCCTCATGACCGGGCAAAAGGAGCCCATCGGAGGCGCCGGGGCGACGGCCGGAGCGGAAGGCTCGGCCGGCGCTTCCGCGGCCGGAGGAGCGGCCGGAGCCGCGGGAGCCGGGGTCATCGGCCGCATGGGATGCATCGGCTGCATCGCGTGGGGCGGCATGGGATGCATCGGATGGGCCATTCTCGGACAACAGCAGCAGCAACAGGGGGACATCGCCCGGGCCGGCATTCCGGGCATGGGGAAG
>JAAZPG010000324.1 GCA_012797375.1 Acidobacteriota bacterium | reverse complement strand
GGCCCGCCGGAGGAGGCGGCGGACGTCCCGGCCCGTCTCGTCCCGGCCGACGACGCCCACGGCCTCGACCTCGACGCCGAGAGCGGCAAGATTGTATGCGGCGTTGCCGGCCCCGCCGAGCGCGTACTCCCGATTCCGGTAGGAAATGACCATAACGGGGGCTTCGCGGGAAATCCGGCGGGTGAAACCGTATAGATATTCGTCCAGGATGAAATCCCCCCAGACGGCGATCCGAAGCAGAGGAAAACGATCGACGAGGGAGATCAACCGGGCGGCGTCTTCTTTCATCGTGGACCTGCGACGTGCATTATGATTCAAAAGCGGGCCGGAGGTCAACGAAACGGAGGAAGAAGACCGCCCCCGGGGAAATGGACGGCCCTCTTCCTCAATCCGGCTCTATCCGGTTCAGAGCGGCCGATCCGGCCGCGGAGTGTTGATCAATCCACCCACTTCGGCATGGGAACCAGCTTTCCCGTCATCGTCAACCAGCCGTAAAGACGCCGCCCGTTGATATCGCGCCCGGCATAGATTTCCCCTCCGGCGACGAAGGTATTGCTGAGCGGAGAGGCCACGATCCGGGGCGTGACATAGGTTGAAAAATTATCGCCTTTTTCCGTGGGCAGCGACATATTGATGTCGGGAAAGAAATTTTCGCTCTGAGAACTGGAACTCTCGCTAAACTCCATCACGCATTCCCACCTTCCCCCCTCGGTTTTCGACCAGACTTCCCAGTCATACAAGGAACCGCGCGGCGATTCGCCCGGGCCGGCGTAGTGGAGATAAACATAGATATAGAACTGGAATTTATATGATGAGAAGAATCCCGTGTACGGATTCACGCGGCAGGTATCCGCCTTGACGAGGACCTTAAACCATTTGGCGTGCAGAGACTGGGCCGAGGCGGTCGACAGGGCGGCAAGAACGAAGATCGCCAGGACGGCCAAGCGGACCCACGGGTGTCTTGAGCGTTTCATGAAATTCTCCCTCTCGCAAAATAAAATGCGGCCTTGCGGCCGTAAAACCGCATTATAGTCCCATCCTTTTTCAATGACAATGAATTATTTCAGGTTTTATAAGCGATTTTTGCGATTCACACTCTTTGGGAAAACGCCGGGGACGTTCCCTTTGGATATGAGAAAGTCATTCCCGCGGTCCGCCTCAGGCCGTCACCGGCCTTCGGGTGATTCGGAATTCAAGCCCGATTTGAATAGCCTGGAGTCCGATTGGGCAGCTCGGGAGGCGCGGCGGTAAAAGACAAACCGAAGAAGCGGCCGGCGGTCAACGAAACGGAGGAAGAAGACCGGCCGGGAAATGGACGGTCTTCTTCCTCGATCGGGACCCCGCCTGTTCAGAAAGGCGGATCCGGCCGAAAATTTACTGAACTTTTCAGCCCACGGCCCACTTCGGCCTAGGCACCATCTGTCCCGTCATCGTCAACCAGCCGTAAAGATGCTGCCCGTTGATGTCGTTCCCAAAATAGATTTCTCCGCCGGCGGTGAAGGAGTTGCTGAGTGGAGAGGCCACGATTCGGGGCGTGACATAGGTCCTTAATGTATCGCCTTTTTCCGTGGCCAGCCTCAAATTCATGTCGGGAAAGAAATTTTCGCTGTAAAGAGAGGAAGTCCCGCGGAACAGATGCGCTCGCCCCCACCTTCCATCCGGGGTTTTCGACCAAACCTCGAAGGAATAGAGCGCGCCGCGCGGCGCATCGTCCGGCGCGACATACTCGAGATGAACATAGACATAGAACTGGAATTTATTCAATGAAAATTTTCCTGTGACGGGATTCACACGGCAGGTATCCGCCTTGACCAGGACCTTGAACCATTTGTCGTGGAGGGACTGGGCCGAGGCGGTCGACAGGGCGGCGAGAACGAACATCGCCAGGACGGCCAAACGGACCCACGGGCGCCTTGAGTGTTTCATGAAATTCTCCCTTTAGCATAATATGATGCGGCTTTGCGGCCGTGAAACCGTATTATAGTCCCTGTCTTTTTCAATGACAATGAATTATTTCAGGTTTTATAAGCGATTTTTACGATTCACACTCTTTGGGAAAACGCCGTGAGCGAGACCGACGGATGAGAAAAATCTCTTTTTTGCGGAACACCGTTTTCGCTCAAGGAGAAAAATGCCGGAACGCAAAGAGGGATTTTGGCCGGAGCGATCCGAGGGATTGAAAACGGCGTCCGCTCACGGTAGAATCAATTCCTTGCCGGAGTGGCGGAACAGGCAGACGCGCTGGACTCAAAATCCAGTGGGCCTCACAGCCCGTGAAGGTTCGATTCCTTTCTCCGGCAGAACCGTTTTCCGTCGTTCCCCCGGGCGGGGCGCCGGGAGATCCGAAAAGAATCACAGGGAGGATTGACATGATGATCAAGGGAGTCTACACGCTGCTCATGACGCCGTTTACCAAGGATTTCGCCCTTGATGAGGCGGGTCTGAGGGTCCTGGTCCGACGCCAGATCGAGGGCGGCGTTCATGGTCTTGCCCCGCTCGGCGTGACCGGCGAAAATCCTTCCCTGAACGAGAACGAAATCGACCGGATGGTCGAAATCACAGTCGAGGAAGCCGGGGGAAAAGCCAAGGTCGCCCCCGACACCTGCACCAACAACCTCGAGCAGACGATCGCCCGGGCCCGGAGGTTCGCCGAGATCGGAGCCGACTACGTCGTCGTTTTCGCCCCGTTCCTGGTTCTACCCAACCAGGCCGGGCTTCTGGATTTCTACCGCCGGGTGGCCGACGCGTGCCCCGTGCCGATCGTCATTCACAACGCCCCGGAGCGGGTCGGCGTCAACGTCGAGCCGAAGACCTATGCCAAGCTCATGGATCACGGCAACATCGCCGGCACCAAGGACGGGAAAAAGGAGCTCGACCATCTGGCCAAGCTCATCCATCTCGCCCGGGGGAAGAATTTCGAGATCTTCACCGGCAAGGACACGACCGCCTACCCGCTGATGGCCTTCGGCGGCAGCGGTATGTTCAGCGTCACGGCAAACATCCTGCCGGGAGTGATGCGCGAGCTCACCGACCACAGCCTGGCCGGGAGGCACGAGGAGGCCCGGTCCCTCCATTACGCCTACTATGATCTTTTCGCCGCCCTCCGCCTGGAAACCAACCCGATGGCGGTCAAGGCCGCCCTTTCGCTCCTGGGACTTCCCGGAGGACCGCTGCGGCCCCCGCTGTCCGAACTCGGTGACGGCAACCGCGAGTACATCCGGTCCCTGTTGAAGGAGCGCGGACTTTTATGACCGGGAAGCCCCGGAAAAGCACCGGCGGGCGGGATGCCCGGACCCTGGCCGAGCGGATC
>JAAZPG010000323.1 GCA_012797375.1 Acidobacteriota bacterium | reverse complement strand
GACGGTCACGGGATCTCCGTCCGCCCCGGGCGACAAGGCGTTTTTCGGACATGCCTTGACGCAGGCGTGACAACGCGCGCACCGGGCCGACCGGAGGAGAAGCTCCGGACGCCGGTCGATGCCTTCCGGATTGTGGCACCAGAGACAATGAAGCGGGCATCCCTTGAAAAAGATCGTCGTCCGGATGCCGGGACCGTCATGCACGGCAAAACGCTTGATATCGAAAATGAATCCTTTTATGGATTCATTCGAAACTAAGTTTTTTTTAGAGGCCATGATGTTTTCTAATTACTGTATTTACAACAAGTTATCCTTTCTTATATCTAATATATCACTTAGTGAATATTTAGTCAACCCTAAAAAATGATTTTTTTCTTTCTTGTCCGGATGATTTGCGAGTCAATAAAACCGCGGAGGCGCGGCGCGGAGGGCGAAGCCGTGTCAATCCCGCGGCTGACTCCCCGCCGCAAAATAGACGCGTTCCTATCGGCCCGTGAATAAGCTAGATTTTCTCCCCGCAGAACGGACAAATCCGCCATTCGGGCCGGGTTTCCTTTCCGCACCGGGAGCAGGCCGCCGGCTTGGCCGGCATGATAAGGGGCGGAGACTCGGCGGACGGATTCCCCGGAGCGGCCGGCTCGGGCTCGGCGGGCGGGGCCGACGGCGGCCCTTCCCGCTTGACGGATTTGCTTGAGCGGACGATCGCGTAGATGATCAAGCCGAGAAGGTGGGTGAAAAACACGAGGACGGCCCACAGGATCCCCGGCATTCCCCTCCGTTCCGCGTCGCCGTGAACCCAAACGGCGACCATGATCCAGAGAACCAGGAAAAAGAGGCCGAAGAAGCCGGTGAGGCCAAACCACGGCCAGAACCAGGTCCCGCCCCAGTGCCGAAGGCCGTGGCCGAATCCTTCAACGATTCCCAGGGGGATCAGGATCAGCGCCCGAAGAAGGCCGGCGGCCATGAGGACCGCCAGGATGACGAGAACGATGCCCAAGGTTTTCGCCGAAGACGAGTTCATTTGTTTTCTCCCATCTCCTTAAACGAAAAGGGGCTGGAAAAGTTCACTTCAGGACGAGAGCCTCAATGAAGAATTCCATCATCCGCTCCCGGTTGAGGGCCGTGTGCCCCTCATCGGGCCCGATCTGGACATCGAAGCTTTTCCCCGCATCTTGGAGGGCCTTGATCAGGAGCATGGCATTGGTTGGGTGGACGTTGTTGTCGGCCGTTCCATAATAGATCATGAGCCGGCCTTTCAGATCGTTCACATAGCGCATCGCCTCGCCCGCCTCGTAGCCCGCCTTGTTCTCCTCGGGAAGCCCCATGAACCGCTCCGTGTAGATGCTGTCGTACTGAAGCCACGTCGTGACGGCCGACATGGCGCAGGCCGCGGCGAAGACCTCCGGATGCCGGAGGAGGGCCATCGCCGAGACATATCCGCCATAGGACGTCCCGAAGATGCCGACCCGGCTTCCGTCCACGTACGGCCGGGCGCGGAGGGCGGCGACCCCGGCGGCCTGGTCATCGACCTCGACGATGCCCAGCTTGCCGTAAACGGCGTCCAGGGCGCGCCGGCCTCTCCCCCCGGCCGTCCGCGAATCCAAGGAAGCCACCAGGAAGCCGAGCTCGGCCAGGGCGCTCGGCGCGGCGAATGTCTCCCGGGCGCCGTTGGTTTCCGGGCCGGCGTACACGCTCACCAGAAGCGGGTATTTCTTCGAGGGATCGAAGCGCGAGGGAAAAAACAACAGGCCGCGGAGCGGCGTCGTTCCGTCGGCCGCGGCGAACGTGAACAGCTCGGCCTTCTTAAGCCCGAGCTCGTCGAACTTCGCCGTCTCGCTCCGGACAAGATCGGCCACGATCCTCCCCCGGGCGTCAACCAGGCGGCTGAACGGCGGGACATCGTGGGCCTGGCAGGTGTCGATGAAGTGCCGGCCGTCCGGCGAAAAGTCCACGGTATGATGGTAAGCCGGATCCGTCAGCCGGACGTCGTTCCGGCCGTCGAGTGAAACCCGGTGGAGCTGGAGCATCATTTCGTTGGCCCCGTCGCGGGCCAGATAGGCAAGGCTGTTTCTCTTCTCGTCGATCCGGACGATTCCGGCCGCCTCGAAAGGATGCCGGGTCAGGACGGCGAGCCGCGTTCCCGACAAATCATACAAGTCGTAATTTTTAAAACCGGTCCGGGCCGAGGCCCAGACGAAACGCCGGCCGTCCTTCAGCCAGGCCAGCTCGGGAGCGATGTCGACCCAGCCGGAAGGCCATTCCTCGCGGATGATCGTCCGGCATTTTCCCGTGACCGGATCGGCGGCCGCGAATTCCAAGACGTTCTGGAGGCGGTTCATCCGGAAGAAAAGAAGCTCCCGGGAATCGACCGACCAGGAGACGTTGTAGACATAATGGCCGACGACGTCGTTTTCGAACGGCCGGCCGTCGCGGACGTCGATCACCGTGGTTTTTTTCGCCGCCGGCTCATAGACAAGAACGTCGACAACGGGATTAGGCCGGCCGGCCTTGGGATAAGCCTCGACGTCGGCCCGGGAATAGGGCCGGGTCTGATCCGCCTGGAGGACATAATCGGGAACCCGGCTCTCGTCGAAGCGGTAAAACGCCAGCTTGGTGGAATCGGGCGACCACCACATGGCCGTGATCTGGTTCAGCTCCTCGCCGTACACCCAGCTGGCCGAGCCGCACTTCGTCCGGAGCTTTTCGTCGCCGTTGGTCGTCACGGCCTGTTCGTTCTTTCCGTCCGGATCGGAAATCCAGAGGTTTCGGTCACGGTAAAAAGCCTTGGTTTTCCCGTCGGGCGAAAGAGCCTCGGTGAATTGACGGCCTCGCTCCAGGCCGCCGGGCCGGCGGCGGACCGGTTCCTCGGCTTTTTCAGGGGCGGGGCCGAGCTCGGTCAGCGTTTTCCGGCGGATGTCGAAGCGAAGCCTTTTCCCGCCGCGGGTGAATGTAAAAGCCTTGCCGCCGTCCTCCCAGGCCGCCCGGACGGTTCCCGGTTTGACCGCTCCCTTGATCTGGTCCTTGATTTCCGCATACCGGTCATAGCCGGGATACGTTTTGAGCCGGTCCTGGGCCGGAGCCGGGCCGGCGGCCCAAAAAGCCAGCAGAACGATCAGGAATCGGACGGGCGCGGGCACTCTCATGGACAACTCCTCCGACGGCGGCCGGCAACCGCGGCCGTTCGTCACTTCGCTGAAAATTTGAAGACCGTCATCGTCCGGTACGTCTCTCCCGGCCGCAGGACGGTCGATGGAAATTCCGGACGATTGGGGGAATCCGGAAAATGCTGGGTTTCCAGGCAGAAACCCCAGTGCTTCCCGTACACCCGGCCGGCCTTCCCGGCGATCGATCCATCGAGAAAATTTCCGGAATAAAACTGGAGTCCCGGTTCGACGGTCCGGATCTCCATCACCCGGCCGCTCTCCGGCTCAAAGACCCGGGCGGCCGAGGCCAGGGTCTTCCCCCCGGAATTCAGGACATAATTGTGATCGTACCCGCCCGGAACCGCGGCGATCCGGGATCCGATGGACACGGAGGTCCGGAAATCCATCGGCGTGTTTTCCACCGGCGCGAGAAGACCGGTCGGGATCAGCTCGGCGTCGACGGGAGTGTAGCGGTCGGCGGCCAGCTCAAGCTCGTGCCCGAGAACGTCGCGCCGCCCCCCGGTGAGGTTGAAATAGCCGTGGTGGGTCAGGTTGATGACGGTCGGCTTGTCGGTCTTCGCCACATAAGTAATGATCAGCTCGCCGCCGGCCGTCAGAACGTACGTCACGGAGACGTCCAGGTTTCCCGGATAGCCTTCATCGCCGTCCGGGCTGAGGGTGGTGAACCGGACGCCGACGCCGGACGAATCCTGGACGGGTTCGCCCTTCCAGAGGATCTTGTCGAAGCCCCTGACACCGCCGTGGAGGTGGTTCTGGCCATTGTTGGCGGCCAGCGTGTACGTGTTTCCGTCCAGCGCGAATCGTCCCCGGGCGATGCGGTTGCCGTACCGGCCGACGGTCGCCCCGAAGTACGGGCTGGCCTTGAGATAGCCGTCAAGCGTGTCGTAGCCGAGGACGCAATCGGCGAGGGCGCCGTCGCGGTCGGGCCATTCCAGGGAAACGAGCGTCGCCCCGTAGGTCATCAGCCGGACCGTCAATCCCTTCCCGTCGGCCAAGGTGTAAAGATCGACGGCCGAGCCGTCGGGCAGCGTTCCGAAAACGGTCTTGCCGACGCTCATGTTCGCCCCTCCTTTTCCTGTTTCCGCGGCCACCGGCGGCGCCGGCGGGCCTTCCTTCCGGCAGGCCGCGAGCCCCAAGACGAGACCCGCTCCCAGGATCCCGATCATCGCGGAAACGGCGGTTTTTCTCATGGACGCGTCTCCTTCGGGCCGCGGTTCCCCCGGGCCGGCCCAAGCCCATGTTAAATAACAGATTTCCCCCTCAAAGACAAATGCCGCGGCCTGGAAAAACACACTTGGAGAAAGGAATTAGCGACGATTCGGGACATGGTGCGGAAGGGGGGACTTGAACCCCCACAGCCTTGCGGCTATAAGCTCCTGAGGCTTACGCGTCTGCCAATTCCGCCACTTCCGCGCTCGGGAGGTTTTTTATTATAAGGCCTCTTTGGCTTTATGTAAAGGACCGGGGAAGCGGCTTTCCGTCCGCTTGACAATCCTCCGCCCCGTCTTTATCTTTAATCTACATGACGCTCTCGCACGTCTTGGACGGCGTCTTTTCCATTCCCGTATTCCAGCCGTTCATCGCTATTCCCGATAAGGAGGTTTCATGCCCTCTCCCTTCCGTGACCGGATCGTCGCCCTCAGCCGCTTCCACGGCGGCCCTCTTCTGACGACTTCGTTCTTTCTCGACACCAACCTGTCCAAACGAACGCGCCGGGAGATCCTTCTGGCCGCGAAGAACATGATCGCCGGCGGCCGGGCGGACATCGCCTCCATGGACGTGTCCAGGGAAATAAAATCCTCGCTGGAGAAAGATCTGGCCGCCCTTGAAGCCTACTTCGCCGGCAATCTGTCCTCGACCGTGCCGGGGCTGGCGGCTTATTCCTGCTCGGGAGCCGGCTTTTGGGAAGCGCTCGACCTTCCCGAGGCGCCGTTGGACCGTCTCGTCGTCGATCGCAATCCTTACATCCGGCCCGTCACCCGCATTCTCGAGGACCGCCGCCGCTTTCTCGTCCTGACGCTCGACCGCCGGGAAGCCCGGTGGTACGACGTGTACATGAGCCGCATCGATCCGCTGTCCAGTCTCTCCTCGGACATCCCCAAGAAAGTCAAAAGCGGAATCTCGGGTCAGGAGGCCAAGCGGATCGAGCGTCACGTCGAGGCCCTTGTCCGCGCCCACCTCAAGCGATGCGCCCAGACAACGTTCGACATCCTGAAGAAAGACGGCTTCGCCGGGCTTTGGCTGGGCTGCCCCGACGCCCTCTACCGCGATTTCGAGGGGATGCTCCATTCCTTCGTCCGGGAACGGATCAAGGGCCGCCTCAAAGTCCGGCCTATCGATCCTCTCGATGTGGTCCTCCGGGAAGCCGAGGATCTTGAGCGGACGCTGAAAAAAAGGGAGGAAGAAGACCTTCTGAAAATGCTCATCGGCGAGATCGAAAAGGGCACCCGGGCCCGCTCCGGTCTGCGCGACTGCCTGGCGGCCCTCAACAAGGGCGAAGTCCAAACCCTCGTCGTCACCCGCAACCATTTCGTCCCCGGAAAGCATTGCCCCCGCTGCCGCTTGCTCTTTTTGGACGAGCTCCGGTGCCCGGCCTGCGAGCGCAAGACCGAAACGCGTCCCGATATCGTCGACGAGGCGATCGAATCGGCCCTCCACCGGAAATGCGACGTCAAGTACATCACCCCGCCTTCGCGGCTCGACCACTACGGCAAGATGGGGGCTCTGCTGAGGTATAAAGCTTAGGACCGCGCCGCCCCCGGGGATCGAAGCGCTTCTTTTTAACGACGCGGGAGCTTCGAAAAAAATCCCCCGCGGTCCATCCGGGCCGCGGGGGACGCGATATCCGTCTCAGTTTTTCGCCGCGGTTTTCTTGAACCTCACTCTTTCAAAGAGACTGTACATGACCGGAATGACGAACAAGGTCAGGAAGGTCGTCGAAGTCAACCCGCCCAGGAGAGTGACGCCCAAGGGGCTGCGCATCTCCGCGCCCTGCCCGCGGGCGACGGCCATGGGAAATACTCCGAGAATGGTCGTCAAGGCTGTGAGCAGGACCGGCCGCAGCCGGGTCACCGCCCCCTGGAGGATCGCTTCCTTGATCTCCATCCCGTCCCGCCGGAGCTGGTTGGTGTAATCGATCATGACGATGGCGTTGTTGACGGCCACTCCGGCCAGAAGGATGATCCCGATCCCGACCGCCAGGTTGAGAGTGTGGCCGAACACGAGCAGGCCGAGAACGACGCCGATGAAGCACAGCGGGATGGTGAACATGATGATGAAGGGGTGCTTCAGCGACTCGAACTGAGAGGCCATGACCATGTAAACCATGAGAACGGCCAGGAGAAAAACCCAGCCCAAGGTTTTGAACATATCGGTCATCTGGGAATAGGAGCCGCCGATCTCGACGAAATATCCGGCCGGCAGTTGCTCGTCCAGACCCTTCATCCGAGTCTGAACATCCCGGACGACGCCGCCCAGATCGCGGCCGACGATATTGCCGGTGACGGAAATGCGGCGGGACTGGTTGTCGCGGGTGATCTGGATCGGGCCGGTGCCCGGCTGGACATCGGCCACCTGGTCCAAGGAGATGGTCGTTCCCATCGGGGTGGAGATGGGGATGTCGCGGATGGCGGCGATCGTCTCGCGGAACTCGTCCTTGAACCGGACCCGGACGTCGTATTCCTCGCCCTCTTCCCGGTAGCGGGTCGCGACTTGGCCGAGGGTCGCCGTCTGGACGGCGGATTCGACCTGGGCGACGGTCAGGCCGAAGCGGGCGGCCTTATCCCGGTCGATTTTCAAGTGGTACTCCGGCTTGGACTGGGACAGGGAATGGGTCACATCGCGGAGGCCGGGGACGTCCTTCAGCCGGACGACCAGGCCGTCGGCTATTTCCCGAAGTTTCGCCAAATCCTTGCCGAACAGCTTGATCTCGACGGGGGCGGCCGCTCCGCCCATCATCATCGCCGACATGTCCATGGATTCGAACTTGACGCCCTCGAACTTGGGAACCCGCTTGCGGATTTCCTCGACGACCTGGGAATCGGACAGCCGGCGCTCTTCCGTCGGCTTCAATCCGACGAAGAAAACAGCCTCGTGCGGCCCGGTGGGATTCCCGAAACCGGCGTCGCCGGCGTTTTCCTCGGCCGAGGAGCCGATCTGGGTCGACGTGATCTGGACCTCCGGACGGCTCCGGATGACGCTTTCAATCATGGTCACGATCCGGTTGGTTTCTTCGAGCGACGTCCCGACCGGCGTTTTAACGCTCATAACCAGCATGCCTCGGTCCATCGAGGGCATGAATTCCGTCCCCAAGACCGGGATCAGGAACAGGGAGAGAGCGAACACGCCCAGCGTTCCGAAGATCACGATCTTGCGGTGGTGAAGGGCCCACTCCAGAGCCCGGCGGTATTTGTTCCGGGCGCCGGTGAAGTCGCGCCCGATCGTCTTCCGAATCGCCTGGGCGTCTCCTTCCTTCCGCTGGAAGAGAACGGAGCCCATGGCCGGGACGATGGTCAGGGCGACGAACAACGAGGCGACGAGCGAGAAGGCGACCGACAAAGCCAATCCCCGGGTCATCATCCCGGTCAGCCCGGTGGCGAAGGCCATGGGAAGGAAGACGACGATCGTCGTCAAGGTGGACGCGGTGATGGCCATCCCGACCTCGGAGGCCCCGAGCCGGGCCGCGGATAGGGCGTCCTTGCCCTCCTGGATATGACGGTACATGTTCTCGATGACGACGATGGCGTTGTCCACCAGCATCCCGATGCCCAAGGCCAGGCCGCCGAGGGTCAGGAGGTTCAGGGTGTAGCCGGCGAAATAAAGGGCGATGAACGTCGTGATGATCGACAAGGGAATCGCCACGCCGATGATCAGTGTCGGCCGCCAGTTCATCAGGAAGAAGAAGATCAGGGCCACGGCCAGCAAGCCGCCCTGCCAGGCCGTCGCCGCGGTGCCCTTGGTGACGTGCTGGATCATCTCCGACTGGTCCATGATCTGAAGGAACTTGACGTCGGGGGGCAGGGTTTTCTTGATGTTCTCGAGCTCGGCCTTGACGGCCTTGCCGACCAGGGCGGTGTTGGCTCCGGACCGCTTGCTGACCATGAGATAGACGGCCTTCTCGCCCTCGATCCGGCCGATAAAGCGGGTTTCCTTCAGAGTATCCCGGACGTCGGCGACATCCCGGACGTAAATCGGCTGGCCCTTGGCCGTGGAGCCGACAATCGTGTTGCGGACATCGTCCAACGACTCGAACTCGCCGATCGTCCGGACGAGAAAATCCGAATGCCGCTCGACCAAATAGCCGGCGGGCATGTTCATGTTTCCGGCCATCAGGGCCCCGAGGACGCGGTCGAACGCCAGGCCGAAGGAAGCCAGGGCGTCCTTGTTCACGTCCACCAGGATTTCCCGGGTGTCCATGGAATACGTCGTCGCCGCGGCGACGCCGTCGAGGCGCTCGAACCTCCGGGCGACCTCGTCCTCGACGATGGTTTTCAGCTCGGACATGGATCGATCGCCGACAACGCCCCAGAAAATGACCGGAATCTGGGCCATGTTGAACTTGACCACGAGCGGATCGCTCGCCGCTTCCGGCAGGAAGCCCTTGTAAAGCCCGATTCGGTCTCGGACATCCTGGGCGGCGAAATCGAGGTTGGTCCCCCATTCGAATTCGACCTGAATCGCCGACGTCCCCTCGGACGTGATCGACGTGACCTTCTTGACGCCGTTGACCGAGCCGACGACGCCCTCCAGAGGCTTGGTGATGAGGTTTTCGATGTCCTCCGGCGAGGCGCCTCGATAAGTCGTGACGACGGAGACAGTGGGATATTCGAGGTCGGGGAAGAGATCCAGCCCGAGTCTCGAGAACGAAATCACCCCGACGACGACCAGGATCAGGGCGATCATGGCCGTCGAAACGCGGCGTTTGACGGCAAAATTAGGGAGTTGCATGGATGACTACCTTTTGATTTCGACCGGCGTTCCCTCGACAAGGCCGAAGTTGCCCTCGACGATCACCTGGTCGCCTTCCTTCAAACCGTCGATGACCTCGATCATCGTCGTGTTTTTGAGGCCCAGGGTGACCGGCCGCTTGACCGCTTTGCCGTTTTCGGCCGTGAACACGTACGAATCGGACAAGACGGCTTTCTGATGGACGGCTAATGCGTTCTCGTGGGAGTTGACTTCGAACGTGACGGATCCGAAGGTGCCCGGCCGGAGGACGAGCCCGGGATTGTCGGCCAGGATCTCGACCCGGAACTTTTTCGAGAGGGGATCGGCCGCCAGGTTCACGACGGAAACCATTCCGGCCGCTTCCGCCGAGCCGGAGCGGACGACGGCCTTCTGGCCGCGAGCCAAGCGGAGGATGTCGTCCTGGGTCACCTCGACGATGATTTTGACGCGGCCGTAATCGACAAGAGTCACGACGCCGGAGCCGGAGCTTCCATAACCGCCCATCATCGGATTGAGAATGTCGCCGACTTCGGCGTTCCGGGAGGCGATGACGCCGTTCCAGGGGGCGGTCATCACCGCCTGATCCAGGGCCCGGCGGATCAGGGCGACGGCCGCCCTGGCCTGGGCCGCCTGGGCCTGGGCGGCCTCGTCGGCGAGCTTGACTTGTTCAAACTGCGTTTCGGAAACGGCGTTTTCAGCCATCAGCCGGTCCATCCGCTCCTTGTTGCGGGCGGAATTCTTGGCGTTCGCCTCGGCCATGGCCGCCGCGGCTTCGGCCTGCTGGAGCTGAAGGAGAATGGAAGCCGTGTCCAGCTCGGCCAAAAGCTGGCCTTTCTGGACGAACTGGCCTTCCTCGACGACGATGCGAGCGACCTTGCCGCTCGTCTCCGGAGTGATATTGATCTTGCGGGCGGCCTCGACGACGCCGGTGAACGTCATCTTTTCTGAAATCCGCTGCCGGGAGACGGTCTCGACTTTGACCGGCATGGTTCCCTGCAAAAGGGACGCGGCCGCGGCTTCCGCGGCGGCGGGCGTTTCGTTTTTCCGGCAGGCGGCCGGAACGAAAACGACGACGGCGGGGAGCAGGACGGCGGGCAAACGATGTTTCAACATGGGCTGACTCCGTTTATTCTTCATATCGATCCGAGCCTGTTCCCATCGACTTCTCGATCTGGGCCAGGGCGACGGCATAATCGTACAAGGCTTGAACATGGTTGGTTTTGGCCTGGGACAAAGCGACCTGGGCCGAACTGACGTCGAGATTGGTGGCCAGGCCTTCGGCGTAGTTCAAATCAGCGATCCGGACGGCCTCCTGAGCTTGTTCGACGTTTTTTTCCTGGGAAAAAAGGGACTCGCGGGCCTGCCTCAAGGCCAGGACGGCTTCCTGGACCTCGAACTTCACGGAATCGATCAGCCCCTTCTGGCTGTATTCCAGCTGCCGGAAGGCGGCCTTGGACTGGGCGACCTTGGCCGCGTTGCCGAAACCGTTGAAGATCGGAATGTTGAGGACGAGATTGATCTGGTAATAGCTTTCCCAGTTTTCCTTCTTGAGATTCAGGTGATCGGACCAGTAGTTGTAGGCGCCGCCGACAGCCAGGCTCGGAAGGCCGGCGCCTTTGTTCAGCTTGATCATTTCCGCGGCCATCAGCTTCTGGTAGTTGAGCTGGTTGATCTCGGGCCGGCGGGCCAGGGCCATGACGATATTTTGGTCGACGTCGGCTTCCACGTCCCGGAAAGCCAGCTCGCCCTTGAATTCCACGGATTTCTGGAGATCGAGGCCGAGCTGCATTTTCAAGCCGATTTCGGCGGTGGCCAGGGCATTGCGGGCCCGGATGAGCTGCGGCTTGAGGTTGGCCAATTGGACTTCCGACCGGAGAAGGTCGAACTTCGAGGCCATGCCCACCTCGGCGAGATTCTTGACGTTGGTATAGTGCTTCTCGGCCAGGGCCACGCCTTCCTCGGCCACTCCGACGAAGGAGCGGGCCAGGAGATAGCCGTAAAAAGACTTCTTGACGTTGAGGACCATCTCCTCCCGGGATTGGCGGATGGCTTCGCGGGTCGCCTCGAGGTTGTAATTGGCGGTTTTATATCCGGCGACCAGCCGTCCGCCCGAGTAGAGGGGCAGGCTGAAGCTCAAGGCGAAGGTGTAAGCCCGGGTGAAATCCATCTTGACGCGCGTCGGGGATCCGCCCGGAATGAACGAGGGAAACTCGATCGTGAACACCTTTTTATCCAGGACGTCGGTGCCGGAGGCGTTGAGCGTCGGGAAAAATCCGGCGACCGCCTCCTTGAGGGAGGCCTCGGCCTGGTCTTCCTTGGCCCGGGCGGCCAGGTAGAAGGGATTCTGGGCAAGAGCGAGTTTCAGACAGTCCTCCAGGGTCAGGACCATTTTTTCCTGAGCCAAGGCCGGCCCGCCCGAAACGGCCGCCAGAAGGATCAGGGCGATCAATGCGCGAAATCGGTTCATGGCTGCGTCTCCTTAAGAATCAGCCTGTGATTCGGTTTTGAATCCACGAAGGATGAACTCGTGGATGTTCTTGATGTCTTTATCGATATCCGGTTTCGATTCACGGAACAGCTGGTCGTGCTGGTACCCGAGAATCACGGCGGTGAGAAAGCGGACCATGATCTCCAGGGGAAACGGGCGGAAATCCCCGGAGGCGATCCCCTCCCGGAGAAACCGCTCCAAGTGCCCGGTCATCGCGCGGCGGGCCGTCTGAAGCCGGTGGAAAAAATCTTTTTCCGTTTCCGAGGCCGCCATCGCTCCGGTTTCAGCCATCGCCCGGAAGATCTGCATGTGAGACGGATTCATGATGAACGCCCGGGAAATGTTCGCTTTCTCCGCCTGGTAACGGAGGATTTCCCGGAGAAGAAGGAGAAGTTTGGCCTCGGGCTTGACCGGCTTGATCAAGATCGCGGCCAGCCGGTCGTTCAAGTCCTCCAGGTAATGGATGAGGAGCTCCATGACGAGCTCGGATTTGCCTTGGATATACTTGTAAAGGGTCGCCTTGGAAAAACCGGCCTCGGCCGCGACATCGTCCATGGAGGAGGCCGTCAAGCCTTTCCTCCCGATAACGATCTCGGCCGCGTGAAGGATGGCCTCCCGGTTCCTCCGGCGGCGGTCGAGCTCCCGGAGGCTTCGCTTTTCGGATAAAGACTTCCGGCTCTTCTGAGGTTTCATTTTTAAACTCTTAAGTTTACTCTTTAAACCAATGAGTATACCGGCGCAGGATAGCAAGAAGAGAAGGGGCTTGTCAAGAGGATTTTTTCCTTCGCATTGGAAATGTTTTTCCGTTCATTCTACAATGGAGCCGCATGCGTCCGGCGGCCAAGATCCTGAAAGCGGGCGCTGCGGTCTGCCTGCTTTCCGCGGCCGTTTTTCTCGCCTCGGGCGGGGCCGCCCTCCCCTGTCCCCCCCAAGCCTGGGACATCCGGATGACGATCACGGTCCAGGGCGAGTACGCTCTGGAGGGCCGGGACGGCGCCTCCGGACGCTACGGAATGAGATTCGTCTGGACGGGCGGCCTCGAACCCGACGACGAGGATTACATTCTCATCCAGCGCGGGACGAAACTCGAGGAATGGAGGGTGGAGGAATCCGCCGTCGGTCCGGACGGAATCCGGCTCCTGACCACCCGCGATTACGGAGTCAAGCCTGAGCTGGGCGTCGCCTACATCCTCCGAAAGGACGGCGGCCTTCACCTGAATTTTCTCATCCGGGGATTCGAGGTTCCCCGCTCTCGGCCGTCCGAGGCCTTTTATCTCTATCTTCCGGCCTCGGCCGAAAACACCGACCGTCCGGAAGGATTGAATTACGCCCTCTTCCTCCAAAAAGGATCCAATGCGATCGTCTTGGACGACCCCGCGGCCAGCCGGAAAACGCAGGAAAAATCATTTCACTGGACCTGGTTCCGCCGCTCCGGCGTCCTCGGACGGGATCCCGCCTTGTTCCAAATGAATCGTCACGAGGCCGACGTGACCGTCGTCGTGACTCCGCGGGCGGACTCCGGTCCCCGGACCGGTCAAGCTCGGGGATGAAACTTGTCGTAAATCCGGCGGAGGCGCTCGCGGCTGACGTGAGTATAGATCTGGGTGGTGGTGATCTGGCTGTGGCCGAGCATCATCTGAACGGAGCGAAGGTCCGCCCCGTGCTCGAGAAGATGAGTGGCGAAGGAGTGCCGCAGGACATGAGGATGGACTTTCGGCTGGAGGCCGGCCTCCCGGGCATGCCCTTTCAGCATTTTCCAAAATCCTTGCCGGGTGAACGGCTCTCCCCGCCTGGTCAGGAACAGCTCGTCCGCGCCCTTTTTTGAAGCCAGGGCGGGCCGTGCTTTTTCCACGTAACGGACGACGGCGGCCGCAGCCGTTTTTCCCAGGGGCACGATCCGCTCCTTCGCCCCCTTGCCCCGGCCGAGGATGAACTCATCCTTCAGCCGGACGTCGGCCGTCCGCAGCCCGACCAGCTCCGAAACCCGCAATCCGGAGGCGTACATCACCTCGAGCATCGCCCGGTCGCGAAGGCCCCGGGGATCCCGGGGATCCGGTTTTCCCAGGAGGGATTTCACTTCGGCCTCGGACAGGGCTTTGGGAAGCGCCAGCCATGTTTTCGGCGACGTCAAGTGAATCGCGGGATTTTTATCCAACCGGCCGTCGAGAAGAAGAAAGCGGTAGAAGGCCTTGAGGACGGAGATGCGGCGGGCGAGCGAGCGGGCCGACAAGCCCGCCCGGCTCTCGTGCCGGATGAAGGCCGCCAGATCCGATTCCCGGGCCCGGTCCCAGGACGTTTTTTCGCGGGCGAGGAATCGCAGGAACCGGTCGATGTCCAAGCCGTAGGCTTCCCGCGTGTTGGGCGAAAGGCCTTTTTCCACGGTCAGGAAACGCAGGAATTCCGCCCGGATGTCGACGGAAGACGGAGCCGGGCTCATCAGAGAAAAGTCAGGTTTTCGCGCTCCCGGCCGATCGTGGTCAAGGGGCCATGGCCGGGGAGAACCTCGATCTCGTCGGGCAAGGTCATCAGCCGCTCCCGGATGGATTTTTCGAGCTGTTTTTGGTCGCCGCCCGGAAGGTCCGTCCGTCCGAGACCCTCGAAGAAGAGGGTGTCCCCGGACAGGAGGAATCCGTCGTCCAGGAGACTGATGCTGCCGGGGGAATGTCCCGGCGTATGGATGACGCGGAGAGCGCCGCGGCCGACCTTGATCTCGTCGCCGTCCTTGACGAACTTGTCGGCCGGCGGGGAATCCTTGGCCCCGATGAAAAGGCTCAGCTCGAGCTGGTTGAGACGCGAGGGACGGTCTTTATCGCCCGCGTGCATGTAAAGGGGGATGTCGTACTTGTCCTTCATGTCCCGGTTGGCCCCGATGTGGTCGATGTGGCCATGGGTGTTGAGAATGGCGAAGGGTTTGAGGTTTTCCTCGGCGATGACCGGGAAAATCCGGTCGGCGTCGGCCCCGGGGTCGACGATCAGGCAATCCCGGGTCTCCTCATCGTAGACAAGATAGCAGTTGGTCTCGAGCGGACCGACCACGATCATCTGGTATTTCATCCGATCTCCGTCCTGAGGGTCATCATAGGGGTTATTCTCCGCCCCTGTCAAGTTGGACAAGAACCGGTTTTCCGGCCGGCCGGAGATGGGATATAATGCCGGACGTGGCCCACGCCCTCCCCTGGCAACTCGAAGTCGCCCGCCGTTCCCTGAAGAAAAGGGAAAAAATCGATTTGATCGAACAGCAGGTCGATGTCGGGCCGGACGACCGGTGTCTCGACCTCGGCTGCGCCCAGGGAATCCTCAGCTGGTTCTTGAAGAAAAAAGGCGGGAGGTGGATTCATACGGACCTGGATTTCGAAAACCTTCTGACCAGCCGGGACCTCCTCGACCGGGGCTTCGTCCAGATGGGCGTGCCGGACCTGCCGTTTAAAAGCAGGTCCTTCGACCGCGTATTCTGTCTCGATTTCCTGGAGCACGTCGACGACGATCTCAAGACGGCCGGCGAAATCGCCCGCGTCCTCGTTCCCGGCGGGAAGCTGCTCCTCGTCGTCCCCCGGACGGGGCCGTTCATCCTCATGCAGAAAATACGCCCGGCCGTCGGCCTGAAGCTCGAATTCTACGGGCACAAGCGGGAAGGCTACGCTTTGCCCGCCCTCCGGATGCTTCTCGGCCGGGCCGGCCTCCGGATCACCCGGCACGCCTTCTATTCCCGGTTTTTCACGGAATTCGTGGAGCTCGTGCTCAACGCCCTGTACGTGAATTTCTTCTCGGCCAAGCCGGAGGCCAGGCTCCGCGACGGGCATATCCGGCCGGCGACGCCGGGGGAATTCGCCGCTCAGGCGAAGCCCTTCCGGATTTACAAGCTCGTCTATCCCCTGCTCCGGCTCGCGGCGAAGCTCGATACGCTGCTTTTCTTCACCCGCGGCTACGCCCTGATGGTCTGGGCGGAAAAGACCGCAACTCCCGAGGAGGATCCCCATGGCCGTCGTCCTTGATGGGAAAAGCCTGACCCTGGAGAAGCTCGTCCGCATCGCCCGGGAGGGCGAGCCG
>JAAZPG010000322.1 GCA_012797375.1 Acidobacteriota bacterium | reverse complement strand
TCTACCCCCTGGGGTCCTGCACGATGAAGTACAATCCCAAGGTCAACGAAAAAATCGCCGGCCTTCCGGGATTCGCCGAGGTTCACCCCCTGGCCCCCGTCGAGACGATTCAGGGAAATCTCGAGATCCTTTACCGGACGGAGCGGCTTCTCTGCGAGATCACCGGATTCGACGCCGTCACCCTCCAGCCTTCGGCCGGAGCCCAGGGCGAGCTCACGGGAATCATGCTGGCGCGGGCCTGCCACGAGTCCCGCGGCAATCCCCGCAAGATCGTCCTCATCCCCGATTCCGCCCATGGCACCAATCCCTCCAGCGCCCACCTCAGTGGCTACGAGGTCCGGGAGATCAAATCGAACGCCGCCGGCCGGATCGACCTGGGATCCCTCCAACAAGCCATGACCGACGAGGTTGCCGCCCTGATGGTAACCAATCCGAACACCCTGGGCGTCTTCGAATCGGACATCTGCAAGATCGCCGACATCGTTCACGGCAAGGGCGGCCTTCTCTACATGGACGGGGCGAACATGAACGCCCTGGCGGGAATCGCCCGGCCGGGCGATTTCGGCGTCGACGTCCTCCACTTGAACCTCCACAAGACGTTCGCCACGCCCCACGGCGGCGGGGGGCCGGGTTCGGGCCCGGTCGCGGTCAAGAAGATTCTCGAGCCCTTCCTGCCCGTCCCCGTCGTCGCCCAAAAAGGATCCGCGTACGCCCTCGATTTCGACCGTCCGCGGTCGATCGGCCGGGTCCGGTCCTTCTACGGGAATTTCCTGGTCGTGTTGAAGGCCATGGCTTATATTCTTTCCCTCGGCCCCCGGGGGATGCGGGAGGTCGCCGAGATCGCCATCCTCAACGCCAACTACATCCGCAAAGGCTTGGAAGGCGTCTTCGACCTGCCGTACGATTCCGCCTCGATGCACGAGGCCGTCTTCTCGGACAAGATCCAGAAGGACGCCTACGGCGTCACCAACCTCGACATCGCCAAGCGGCTGATCGACCACGGCTTCCATCCGCCGACCATGTCTTTCCCCTTGATCGTCCCCGGCGCCCTGATGATCGAGCCGACCGAGACGGAAAGCCGGCGGGACCTCGACCTGTTCATCGAGGCGATGAAGACCATCGCCCGGGAAGCGGCCGAGAATCCGGCCCTCCTCAAGGCGGCCCCGCACCAGACGTATGTCCGGCGGCTGGACGAGACGGCCGCGGCCCGCAATCCCGTCGTCACCTGGGAGGGCGGACAGGATCGATGAGCCTTCAGCGCTTGATCCTCGACCTGCATCGCTTCTGGGCGGACCAGGGGTGCTATCTCGCCCCGACGTACGACCTCGAAGTGGGAGCGGGGACGATGACCCCGGACACGTTTTTCCGGGTTCTCGGCCCGCGTCCCTGGCGGACGGCCTACGTCCAGCCGGCCCGGCGGCCGACCGACGGCCGGTACGGGGAAAATCCCAACCGCGTTCAGAAACACCACCAGTATCAAGTGATCCTCAAGCCCTCGCCGGCCGACATCCAGAACGTTTACCTCGACAGTCTCCGGGCCTGCGGCATCGACCTTCGCGACCACGACCTCCGCTTCGACGAGGACGACTGGGAATCGCCGACGATCGGCGCCTGGGGGGTGGGCTGGCAGGTCATGCTTGACGGTCTGGAAGTCTCCCAGTTCACGTACTTTCAGCAAGCCGGCGGCTTGGAGGTTTCCCCGATCCCCGTGGAAATCACCTACGGGCTGGAGCGGCTGGAGATGTTCATCGAGGGCAAGGATGACATCTACGACCTCCAATGGTCCGACGACGTCACGTACCGGGACCTGCGCCTGGACGAGGAGCGACAATTTTCGGACTACAACTTCAACCGGGCCACGGTCAAGACGCTCCGGTTGCAGTTCGCCGCTTTGGAAAAGGAAGCGGCGATGCTGATCGACCAAGGCTTGCCTCTTCCGGCTTACGACCAGTGCCTCAAGTGCTCCCACGCATTCAACCTCCTCGACGCCCGGGGGGCGATCAGCGTAACCGAGCGGGTCAAGATGATCGCCCAGATCCGGACGCTGGTGTCCCGGGTCGCCCGCCTCTTCACCGCCCCGGCGCCGTCCGGGGAAGGGGCGGCCTGATGGAATTTCTTCTTGAAATCAACGTCGAGGAGATGCCCCTGGCTCATGTCCGGACGGCCCTGGCCGACCTGTCCGAGCGGCTGCGCCGGGATCTGGCCGCGGCCCGGATCCCTTGCCGGGATCTCCGGACCTTCTCGACCACCCGGCGCCTGATCCTGACCGCCTTTCTAGCCCCCGGCCAAGATGACCGGGACGAGTTGGTCACCGGTCCCCCCAAGTCGGCCGCCTTCGCCGCCGACGGGACGCCCACACGGGCGGCCCTGGGCTTCGCCCGGAGCAAGGGGGTGGATGTGTCCCGGCTCCAAATCGTCACCACCGAAAAGGGGGAATATGTCGGCGTTCGCCGGACGGTCAAGGGACGGCCGGCGGCGGATCTTCTGGCCGAGGCGATCCCGTCGATCATCACCTCGCTCTCCTTTCCCAAGATGATGCGCTGGGGAACGGGGACGCTCCGCTTTTCCCGGCCGATCCGCGGCCTGCTCTGTCTCCTGGGCGGCGCCGTCGTGCCGTTTTCCCTGGACGGCCTCGCCTCGGGAATCCGGACTACCGGCCACAAGCTTCATGCCCCCGACGGGATCGAGGTC
>JAAZPG010000321.1 GCA_012797375.1 Acidobacteriota bacterium | reverse complement strand
GGAAGCCGGCGCCCGCGTCGTGGCCACCGGCCGGTCGGATTTCCCCAACCAGGTCAACAATTCGCTCGGGTTCCCGGGCATCTTCCGCGGCGCGCTCGACGTCCGGGCCAAGACGATCACCGACGAGATGTGCATCGCCGCCGCCCGCGAGCTGGCCAAGGTCGCCGAGGACAAGGGAATCAGCGAGGACTACATCGTCCCGAACATGGACGAATGGGAAGTCTTCCCCCGCGAAGCCGCGGCCGTCGGGATGAAGGCCATCGAGCAGGGCGTGGCCCGGTTCAAGTTCACGGCCGAGGAGCTTCTGGCCATGGCCAAGGAGACGATCGGGAAAGCCCGCAATGAAGTCAAGCTGATGATGAACGAAAAATTCATCATCGACCCGGATCAATAATCCGGATTCAACTCGTTATTTGAGGGGGAGGGACGAAAATCCCTCCCCCTTTTTTGTATTTCGGCGCATTTGACAAGGATATTTTTTTATGATAAATACCAGTCCAGATCGACGTCTATACGAGGATACCCTTCGAGATTAGGTTTCGATGTGCGTGTCCGATGAAGAGTGACGCGATCGAGTGAGAAAAGGAGGACGCAATGAAAAATCTCACGAAAACTGTCGTTCTCGTTTTGGCGATCGCTGTCGTTCTGACCGGCTGCAAGCAGCCTACCCAGCTGATCAACGACGTGAAAGCGGCCATCGAGACCGTGACTACGGCCGGCGCCGACAAGTACGCCCCCGAGGAGCTCAGGGCCGTCAATGACGACCTGACCAAGGCTCTCGACGAAATCGCCGCTCAGGACAAGAAGTTCTTCAAGAAATTCGGTCCGGCGAAGGAAATGCTGACGGCCCTTCAGACGAAGGTCGCCGACCTGCAGGCCGCTCTGCCGGCGAAGATCGAAGCCGCGAAGAATCTCGCGATCCAGCTGCAGGGCGAAGCCCAGGCCGCGATCACCGAGACCACCGAGCTTCTGAAGAAAGCTCCCAAGGGCAAGGGCACGGCGAAGGACCTCGAAGCTCTGAAGGCCGACCTGGAGGGCGCGGAAACGATGTACACGGAGATCCAGGGCGCCCTCGACGCCGGTGACTACATCGGCGCCCAGGACAAGGCCAACGCCGTCAAGGCGAAAGTCGCCGCCATCGCCGATCAGATCAACGCGGCCATCGCGAAGGTGAAGCGGTAATCGACGACGGGACTTGAGGAATCGCGGGCGCGCTTGAAAAACCTTGGGTTTGCCGGCGTTGCCTGCCTCCTGAGTCTGTTCGTCAACTGTTCTTGTAGCACGCCGCCGGTACCTCCAGAGGCGGCCAGGGCTTCGGTCCTGGAGCAAGACCTCTGGAGGGCCGGCGGTTCTCTCCTTATTCCCCGGGATTATGAGGCCTTCCGGTCCGGCTTGAAGGACGCCGACGGACGGATCGAGGCCGAGAAAGCCCGGTTCGGCTGGTTCCGGGACTATTCCCGGATCCAGGCCGATCTTCAAAAGCTCGTCGCCGAGGGGGAGGCGCTGCTCCGTCGAATCGACGAAGACAAGGCCGCCCGGGCCAAAACCTTCGCCTTATCGGCTGAAACCCTGGCCGCCCGAATCGAAAGCCTTCATCGCATCACCCAGTATTTCAACGAAAACGACGACATCCGGAAAAACGCCTCCCAGGCGGAGATCAAGCTGGTCGAGGCCCGGATGCTGGTCTCCAAGGAAAAATATGAACCGGCTTCGGCCGCGGCCGCGGCCGGCGAAGTTTTTCTGGAACGAGCCGAGGAGGCGGCCGTCCGGCTCCTTGAGCGCTACCTGGATTCCGGCCAGCTGGCCAAGTGGAGGCGCTGGGCGGAGGAGGCCGTGAAGGAATCCCAGGACGGCGACGGCGTGGCGATCCTCGTCAATAAGGTCGAGCGCCGACTGACCGTCTATGAAAAGGGCAAGGTCCGGGCCCGGTACGACATCGGTTTGGGGAAATACGGGCTTTCGGACAAACGCCGGGCCGGGGACGAGGCGACTCCGGAGGGGCGGTACAAAGTCGTTAAGAAAATCCCGGCCTCCAAGTTTTATAAAGCCCTTCTAATCGATTATCCCAACGAGGACGACAAGCGGTTCTTCGCCGAGGCCAAGCGCCGGGGCCAGATTCCGAGCCATGCCGGGATCGGAGGGGCCATCGAGATCCACGGCGGGGGGAAAGACAGCCTTACCAAGGGCTGTGTTGGGTTGGAAGACAAGGATATGGACGACATCTACGCCTGGTCGGTCGTCGGCACGCCGGTGACGATCGTCGGGGCGACCGACGTCGAAAACACGATCCTTGATGAAATCCGGAAATTCAAGAAAAATGTCCGCTAAAATCAGAAAAATTCTTCTGATCGCGGCCGCGGGATTCATCCTCGCGGCCGGGCTGATCGTCCTCGCAGCGAACATAATCGCCCGTTCCTGGGCCCGGAGCGAGGAGCGGGCCGAAATCCCGCCGCCTGTCGAGGCCAAGACCCTGGCGGCTAAGACGCGGCAGCTCGAATCGAGGATGAAAAGCCTGCTGCCCCGGGGGACTTATATCATGATCGACACGGCCGAAAACCGCCTCCGGGTGATCCGGGACGGCAAAGAGCTTCTGCTGGCGATCGTGTCCTGCGGATCGGGCGACATCCTCCAGGATCCCAGCGGCGAGCGAAAGTGGGTTTTCGACACGCCCCGCGGGGAATTTACGGTATCCTCCAAGCTCGTCAACCCGACTTGGATCAAGCCGGATTGGGCCTTTTACGAGGAAGGGGAGGATCTGCCGAAAAATTTCAGTGACCGGATCGACAACGACACCCTGGGCGATTACGCCCTGGGCATCGGCAGCGGTTATTTTATCCATGGAACGCTGTACACCCGGATGCTCGGCCGGAACGTGACCCACGGCTGCGTCCGGGTGGGGGACGATGATCTGAAAAAAGTCTATCAAAGCGTGCCCATGGGCGCGAAAG
>JAAZPG010000320.1 GCA_012797375.1 Acidobacteriota bacterium | reverse complement strand
GTAGAAACCCTCGCGTTCGACGACTTTCTGGCCTTCCGGCCCGACGGCGTACCGGAGGAAGGCGGCGGCGACGTCCTTGGGAGTTCCATTCACGGCCATCCAGAGAGGCCGGGAGATCGGGTATTGGCCCGAATCGACGGCCGTCTTGTCCAGGGGGGAATAAGCGGTCCCGTTCGGCGCCTGGCTGATGTCGAGGATTTTCAAGCCCTTGAGCGCCTTCCCGGTGTTCTTGTCGACGACGTAGCCCACGCCGACGTAGCCGATCGCGCTCGCGTCGGCGAGGACGCCCTCGATGATTTGGGCGTTGCCGTTCATTTCTTTCATATCGGTCGAGTAGGGCCTATTGCCCATGACGTGTTCCATCAGGAAGGCGTACGTGCCGGAGTTGGACTGCCGGCCGTAGAGGGAGATCTTTTGATCCGGGCCGCCGACGCCCTTCCAGTTTTTAACTTCTCCACGATAGATCGCCCCGACCTGTTCCATAGTCAGCTTGGTCAGAGGATTTTTCTCGTTGATGATGATACTCAATCCGTCGACGGCCACGGCGAAGAGCCGGGGCTTGACGCCTTTTTCAAAGGCCAGATTGAGCTCCTTGGCTTTCCAGTCGCGGGAACTGTTGGCGATGTCGCAGGTTCCGTTGATCAGGCCGGTGATGCCCGTTCCGGAGCCGCCGCCGAGGACGGCGATCGGCATTTTCGGGTTCTGGGCCATGAATTCCTCGGCCAGGATCTGGGCCAGATTGACCATCGTGTCGGAGCCCTTGACCTGGAGCATCTTGGTCTGGGCGGAAAGCAGGATCGGCGTGAAGATCACGGCTAGGACCAGTCCCGTCAGAACCAGCACCTTAATCCATTTCTCATTCATCATTTTGTCTCCTTTATTGACGTTCCTTAAAAGCTCAGGAAGAAGGTCAGATTAAAGATGGTGTCGCCTTTCCGGGCGTCGTTGTAATTGTAGATCCAGACGTTGGGCTGGAGCTTCCAGCTCCCGTGCATCGGGGTCCAGTCGAATCCGGCGATGATCAGGCCGATCTCGTCGTCGGCTTTGGTGTCATTGGGCTCGTACCGGTCGTACCGGGCGAAAACGGCCAGCTTGTCCGGTTTGATCTTGTAGGTTCCGAAAACCGACCATCCGGAGGGCTTGAAATGGGTTCCATTGGAATTGAGCAGGTTGTCGCTGTCGTAGGCGAACCACTCGAAGGAGATGTTCAGGTTGCGGACCATGTCGAAGAGGACGTCGACCTTGGTCGTCATCGCCTTCCGGTCGCCGGACTGCTTCTCGTAATCGACGTAGCCGATGAGGCTCAGCCCGGCTGCGGGAACGAGCTGCAGGTAGCCGCTGAACTTTTTGAATTTATCGGTTTCGGCGTGGGAGTAATGAGAGCCGTTGTAAACGCCCAGGCCGAATCGCAGCTGCCGGAGGAGGGTTCCCTTCCAGCTCAAGCCCAGATCGGCCGAAGTGGCGTCGACGTCGACGCCGGTGATGTCCTTGTAACCGTCCAGGAGCGTCTTGGCCACGGAGCGGTAACCCCAACGGTCCTCGGCCAGTTTGAAAGCCAGAGTTTCGATCATCCCGGCATTGACCTTGGATGCCAAGAAATTCGGGGACCACTCGAGATAGAGGTGCTTGACGAAAGGCCGGAGCTTATCGTCCTTCTTCACCGTCTGCTTGGCGAAGTCGACCGAGGTTAGGTTGGCCGTGTTGTCGGCGTCGTAGCGGAAACGAAACTTCAGACGGTCGTTGATCTTGTTTTCGTAGGTGAAATACGCGCGACGGAAGTGGAACTTGTTGGTCAACGTGTTGGACGTCAGGTAACCGTCGGTGGTGATGAAATGCGAGTAGTCGAAGTAAACGGCCGTCTGGAAGGTCTGCTGGGCGAAACCGGCCAAGCCGGTCAGCAAGACGGCCGCCGTCGTCAGGATCAACCTTTTCCTCAAACTCATGTTCTTTTTTTCTCCTTGGAATTGTGTGGTTTTCATGTCGGTTGAAGAATAATCATGATGTGTTAAGAAATAGTGAAACGGGGATGAAATGATGATGAAAAAGAGCTTTCTTGCGATATTCCCTGAGAATGATAAATCTGAACCTGTTTAACCATTTCCGCATTTCGAAATAAGGAAATGGTTAAACAGGTTCGGAATTGAAGCAGGTTCGGAATCAGGGATTCAGCGGGGGACGGGGCGGCCCTGGCTTAAGCGAATGCGGAGGGGAGAAGTCGGATAAGTCCCTGCGGCGTTTTCCGAGTTCTTGCGTTTTCCGGCCGACGGGGATTCGGGTTTGACTTCGCTTTTCAAATGGGAATAGAGTTGATCCCGGAAGAAGGAAACGCGTCGCGCGAAGGAGGAATCCCATGGGCAAGGACTGGCTGCAGCCGGGCGAGGAAGAAATCGGATCCTGGTCGGTTTATATCGGCGGTCAGGGCCCGATGGACGCGAAGGTCACCGGAAAAATCCACATCACGAACTTGAATTTTCATTTCGCCGCCGGCTTGTCGCTCGAGAAAAACGCGGCGAGCTTGATGACGAATTACCAACACATCAAGGCCTTCGAGAAATCCGAGGAACATCTGACGATTCCCTTTTCGGAGATCGCCGGCGGTGAGATCGTCAAGAAGGGATTTTTACTAAAATCCCTGGCCGTGAAGCTGAAGGCGGGGGAGGAGCTTCTGTTTCATTTCGGGGCGATGAATCCCCAGAAGGCCCTGGACGCCCTCAACGCCGGACTGAAAAAATAACCAGGGATGAAATCGGTGCCTGGTTAACCATTAACCGATTTCGAATTCGGGAAATGGTTAACCAGGTTCCGAATTAAGCGGATCGAGACGGACGTCGATGTCCCCGGCATACGTTTTGTCGCCGACGATCAGCTTCACCGCGTACTTGCCGGCTTCGGCTTCGAGATTCGCCATCCCCGGCCCGCCCGGGTACCGGCCGCCGTAACGGCCGAACATCCCCCGTCCGATCAAGCTCATCGATTTCCGCCGGACCTCCTGAATTTTCCGGTGATTGCCGCCCGCCGCATCGAGCTCGTTCAGAGCGGCGGCGATCGCCGCTTTCTGCTCCGCCGTCGCCTCGGTCCGCTCCCGGGCGGCCTCCAGCTGGGTTTTCAGCGCAGCGGCGGAACTCTGAACGGCGGCCGGGGCCGGATCGAACAGAAAATCCCAAACAAGCCGGCCGACGCCGGGTTGGATGTCGTCGAGGATATAGACCGTTTTCCGACGGCCGGTGATGTCCGTGATTTCCAGCGAGACCGGCTGTTGCGGTTTTTCCTTGAAATAGTAGTGGATCATCGCCCCCTGGGGGGGATTCTCTCCCTTGAAGTACAGATCGCCCCGACCGTATCCGCCGCGGGCGATGGTCAGCCATTTCGTTCCCGGCCGCCCCGCCTCCAAAACGGCCGCCTCGGTCGAGGCGGGAAGGTCGACGGCCTGGCGGAGGGCCGACAGGTCATCCATGATCCAGAGGCCCCGGCCGTGGGTGGCCGCGATCAGGTCATGCTCCCGGGGATGGATGAATAAATCGTGGACGGCCACGGTCGGCATGTTCAGGGAGAACGAGTCCCAGCTCCGGCCGCCGTCGAGGCTGGCGAACACGCCGAACTCCGTCCCGAGAAAGAGAAGGTTTTTCTTTTTTAAATCTTCCTTGATCACATAGACCGGCTGGCCGTCGGGAATCCCCTTGGAAATGGACGTCCAGGTTTTCCCGTAATCCGTCGTCTTGAAGACGTAGACCCGGAAATCATCGCTCCGGTGGCCGTCGAACGCCGCGTAGGCCGTCCCCTCGTCGAACGGGGAGGCCTCGACCCGGCTGCACCAGAGGCCGGCGGGCACGCCCGGGATGTTCGGCCGGACGTTGGTCCAGGACGCGCCGTCGTTGCGCGAGATTTGGACATTTCCGTCGTCGGTTCCGACCCACAGGAGCCCCGGCCGCAGGCGCGATTCGCTGATCGAAATGATCGTGCCGTGCGTCTCGGCCCCGGTTGTGTCGTCGGTCAGCCCGCCCGTGGGCTTGTTTTTCTCCGCGTCGTTGGCCGTCAGGTCGGGGCTGATGATCATCCACTTCTCCCCGCGGTCGGCGGATTTGAAGAGCTGGTTTCCGCCGAAATAGAGAGTCCGCGGATTGTGGGGCGAAAGAAGGATCGGCGTGCTCCAGTTGAACCGGAACGGCCCGCGCATCCGCCGGGCCATCTCCCGCCAGGCCGTTTCGGGATCGGCAGGCGGGACGTTTTCCGCCCCCGGCTTGCGCTCCGGCTCGGGCGGATCGGAGAAATAATCCTTGTAGTTGGCGATATTGCCCCGGTTCGGCCGAATCGACTTGGATTCCCGGGTTTCGACGTTCCACCGGCTGATCGCCCCGCCCTGGCTTTCGCTGTACAGGATGCGCCAGTCCGTCGGATCGATCTGGACGTGGAAGCCGTCGCCCCCGCCGACGTTGTACCAGAAATCGGTCAGGATCGAGCCTTCGCGGTGGAGAGACGGCCCGCCCCAGGTGCCGTTGTCCTGGAGGCCGCCGTAGACGTAATACGGATCGCGCATGTCGGCGCTCACGGCGTAAAACTGGGCGAAGGACAGGTTGTCGAAGATGATCCAGGTCTTTCCGTTGTCGTGGGACAGGAAGGCGCCGCCGTCCTGGCCGACGTACATCCGGTTCTTGTTTGTCGGGTCGAGCCACATCGCGTGAAAGTCGGGATGGAGGCCTTCCATCGGCGTCCAGGTCCGGCCGCCGTCGCTGGAAAAATTCATGATCGTGGCCAGCGAGTACACCCATTGGTCCTCGACCGGATTGATGTAGATGTGGCTGTAGTAGAACGGCCGGGTGTTCATCCGGCTGACGAACCCCCACGATTCCCCCCCGTCCTCGGAGCGGTAGATGCCCGTGCCGAGCTT
>JAAZPG010000319.1 GCA_012797375.1 Acidobacteriota bacterium | reverse complement strand
TATTCGATGACGAGGGGGACGACGGGGTGGAGATCGCGGAGACCGTCGAGGACGTCGATGGCGGTCGAGACGGCGCCCGATCCGCGGGCTTTTTTCGGGGCCGGGAGAAGAAGCTTCTGAAAGAGAACGGACGACAGCTGGGCGGGGGAATTGATGTTGAACTCGAGCCCGGCGTGCTCGTATATCTGTTTTTCAAGGAGGCGGAGGCTGGCTTCGAGCTCGGCCGAAACGCTGCGGAGGGCCGCCTCGTCGACCCGGACGCCGGCCGTTTCCATGTCCGCCAGGATCCGGATCAACGGACGCTCGAGGTCGCGGTAGACGCCGTCGAGTCCCTCCTGTTCCAAGCGCGGCCGGAGGATCCGGGCGATGGACAGGGCGAAGTCGGCGTCCTGGCAGGCATACGGGGCGGCCGATTCGACCGGCGCGCGGTTCATCGTGATCTCGTTCTTGCCCTTGCCGACGACGGCTTGGTAGGGAATGGCCGTCTCCTGGAGATAAGCCGCGGCCAGGCGGTCGAGGTTGTGGCGGCCCCAATTCGGTTCCAGAAGATACGACAGGATCATGGTGTCGTCGTCCAAGCCCTGGAGGTCGAGGCCTTCCCGGCGGAGAACGATCAGGTCGTACTTGATGTTCTGGCCGATTTTTCGGATCTTCGGATCCTCCAGGACCGGTCGGAGGATGTCGAGGGCTTGGCCGAGGGGAATCTGAGCCGGGGCTCCGAGGTAATCATGCCGCAGGGGAAGATAAAAGGCCTCGCTCGGCTCAAGGGAGAAGGACATCCCGACAAGCCGGGCCCGGGTCGGGGAGATATGGTCGGTTTCGGTGTCGAGGGCGACGAAACCCGCCTCGCGGATCCGGCCGGTCAGGCGCCTGAGGTCCAAAACGGCGAGAATCGTCCGGTAAACGCGGGTTTTTTTCTTCTCGAGCGGGGCGCCGGCGGAGATCCCGGCGGCCAGGCTCGTAAATTCCAGCTCGGAATACAGCCGGGCCAGGGCCGGCTTGTCCGGCTCCTCGACCTGAAAGGCGACCGGATCGAAGGGGACGTCCAAGGCGCATTCGATCGTGGCCAGCTTCCGGCTGATTTCGATCTTGTCCCGGTTGTTTTTCACCGCTTCCCGGAGCCGTAAATTCTTGATCCGCTCGGGATGTTCGAGGAGCGCGTCCAGGCTTCCGTGCTCGGTGATCAGGGCCTTGGCTGTTTTTTCGCCGATTCCGGGAACTCCGGGAATGTTGTCGGACGGATCCCCCCAGAGGGAAAGGACGTCGACCACGCGGTTGGGGGGAACGCCGAACTCCTTGCCCACGGTCTTTTCGTCGAAAAATTTCTCCTTGGCCGGGTTGAAAACCTTGATCTTGGAGTCAACCAACTGGAAAAGGTCTTTGTCCGTCGTGACGATCACGGTTTCAAATCCCGCCGCGGCCGCCTGGAGCGCCAGGCAGCCGAGAACGTCGTCGGCCTCGTGGCGGGGGCTCTCCAACAGGGGGATCCGGCAGGCTTGAAGAACTTCTTTCAGCTTAGGAAGCTGGGCGGCCAGGTCGTCGGGCATGGGCTTTCGGTGGGCTTTGTAATCCTGGTAAACTTCCCGGCGGATTTTTTCCCCGGGAGCGTCGAAAACGACGCCGAGATGACCGGGGGCGGCCTCGTCCAAAATCTTGCGCAGGGTGATCAGAAAACCGTAGATCGCGTTCGTCGGGAATCCGGCGGCCGTCGAGAGCCGCTGAACGGCGTAATAAGATCGGTAGAGCAGGGAATTCCCGTCGATGAGATAGAGGATTTTTCCGGGCATCGTCAGGATTTGAGCAGAGGAATGTCGAGCCGTCCCCCGGCGATGTCATCGAGAACGGCCTGATGCTGATCACGGATGAGATGCGTCAAGCGTTCGGCCCGCTCGGGATCGTCAAGGAGCGCCGTGCAGGAGGACTTGCGCGAATAGACGAGCTGGCCGCGCCGGTAAATCAGCGTTTCCAGGGAATGGGTTTGCGGTCCGCCCTCCTGGGTTTGGACCAGGAAGGAAATCCCGGAATAAAGAATGGTCGTCGATAGGCCGTTCATCGGATGTCTTATAAATAATCCGATTGGAGAGATTAATCAAGAAGAAAATCCGCCGGAACCCGGCGGCGGCCGGGGCGGCCC
>JAAZPG010000318.1 GCA_012797375.1 Acidobacteriota bacterium | reverse complement strand
CGGGATTCGGCGGCCCCGACGTCGGAGAGAAAGGCGGCCATTTTCTGAAAGGCATCCCGGCCGTAAAAATCGTCGGCGTTGATGACGCCGAACGGCTCGCGGATCTTGGACGCGGCCGCCAGAACGGCATGGGACGTCCCCCAAGGCTTGGTCCGCTCAGGGGGAACGGTAAATCCCGACGGCAGGTCGTCGATCGCCTGGAAGGCGCAATCCGCTTCCATCCGGCCCTCGAGCTTCTTGAGGATGACGTCCCGGAAATCCTGTTCCATGCTCTTCTGGATGATGAAAACGCACCGGCCGAATCCCGACCGGAGGGCGTCGAACAGCGAATAATCCATCAGCGTCTCGCCTGAGGGGCCGACGGGATCGACCTGTTTCAAGCTGCCGTAACGGCTTCCGATTCCGGCGGCCAGGATCACCAGGGCGGGCTTCATCATCGGGTCCTCCTGAATGATCCTTATTATCATAAAGGCGATCCGAGTTCCACCTTCGGCCGCGGCCGGAATTCGGCAACGTAACGGGGGTGTTTTACGTATATATCAGCAGAGGCCGGGAACAAGGACGTTGACAACCTGTAAGTCGCATGGTAAGTGATGGATATGCTTCTCAAATGCCCTTCCTGCCAGGCGGATAACCAGCCCGACAGCCGGTTCTGCTCCCGCTGCGCGACTCCCCTGCCCCAGGAGGCGCCCTCCGATTCGGACGGCCTCACCCGGACGATGATCGCCTCGATCGACCGCCTGGAGCGCGGAATCCTCTTCGCCGGCCGGTACGAAATCATCGAGGAGATCGGCCGGGGCGGCATGGGCCGGGTTTACCGGGCCTATGACCGCCAGCTGAAGGAAGACGTCGCCCTCAAGCTTTTGAAGCCGGAAATCAGCTTCAACGAAAAAGCCGTCGAACGCTTCCGCAACGAGCTCAAGTTTGCCCGCCGGATCGCCCATCCCCGAGTCTGCCGGATGTACGACTTGGGCGAATCCGGGCTGGCCCATTATTTGACCATGGAATATGTCGAAGGCGAGGACCTGAAAGCCTTCATCCGCCGCTCCGATCACCTGACGACGGCCAAGGCCCTGGACATCGGCCGGCAGATCGCCGAGGGCCTCGAGGAAGCCCACCGCTTGGGGGTCGTCCATCGAGACCTCAAGCCCCAAAACGTGATGATCGACCGCGAGGGCAAGGCGAAAATCATGGATTTCGGGCTGGCCCGAATCTCCGAAACCGAGGGGTTGACGGGATCCGGGCTCATGCTCGGAACGCCGGAATACATGTCCCCCGAACAGGTCGACCTCAAGGACGTCGACGGCCGGGTCGATATTTACGCCCTGGGCATCATCCTCTACGAGATGGTCACCGGGCATGTCCCGTTTAAGGGCGAAACGCCCTTGGCCGTCGCCTTGAAACAGAAAAACGAAAAGGCCCGCGACGTCCGGGAATCGAATCCCCTCGTTCCGGACACGCTGATCTCGGTGATCCTGAAATGCCTGGAAAGGGATCCGGGCCATCGCTATCAGACCGCGGCCGAGACGTCCGAGGCCCTTCTGGAAGTCGAGCGGGGATTGTCCTCGGCCGTCCTGGAGATCTCCAAGACCTCGGCCCGCGGCTCAAGCGCGCACCTCCGTCCCCGGCGGATCAAGCGGGCGGTCGCCGTTCCGGCGGCTTTGGCTGTTCTGGCCGCGGCGATCGTCGCCGTCGTGTCGCTGACTGGAAAACGGAATCCGCCGGTTGCCGCCCGGCACTCCTCGATCGTCCCGGCCCTCGAAGGAGCCGAGGAAGAATCCACCCGGGCCGGCCGGGCGCTTCTCGGCATGCTCGGTTCCAAGGATCCCGAAAACGTGAAGGCCGTGGAAAAGACGCTCAAGGAAATGCG
>JAAZPG010000317.1 GCA_012797375.1 Acidobacteriota bacterium | reverse complement strand
TTTATTTACACGGATTCAATAATTTGGATTACCTGTCTTCAATTAATTGAATCCGCCGCCATATGCTGAAAGGCCGTCCGCGCTTGATAATCCCGGAAAACCCGAATTAGAAAATTCGAAAAAGATGATTAAAGACACGGTCGGTTTTCTTGCGGCCGGGAAGCGGCTCTCGCCGCGCTCGCTCAAAACGCCGGTTCCCTCTTCGACTCACAAAGAGGCCTTCCCGCGCCGCCGGCCGAACCCGAAAGGCGCGAAAAACGCGTCGAATTCCCCCGCCGGCGCCGTCCGATGTCTTCATGATCCGGATTAGATACATGGGAGACGCCTCTAAAACCGACGTTCCTTGGTTATCCAGGGGAAGATCTCTAAAACCGTAACCGGGCGGTTAAAGTGGATCGACTTCTTTCCACAAGCGGCTCGGGCGGTACAATCCCTATGATCTGACGACCTTGGAGGACGAGTCAAAGCGACCCCATCAAGGCCCGGGGCTGTCTGACCCCCTATGAACCGTGCCGCCGGAAAAATCAATCCCCCAAACCCCGGGAGGCGTCCACCATGTCGTGACCCGGCACCGTTCATTGAAACGAAAAGCCCGATGTGCTATTTCTAGGAACAGGTGAATTGCGTGAAAAAAAACAAAGGGGCCGCTGTTATCGTCTCGGTGATGCTCGCCGCCGGATTATCCGGGGCCGCGGTCAAGAACGACCTTCCGGCTGTCTATAAGGAATGGCTGGAGACGGTCGATCCCATCCTGACATCGACCGAGCGGGACGTGTTTCTCTCTTTGACCAAGGACGAGGATCGGGAAAAATTCATCAAATTTTTCTGGAAGCAGCACGATCCCTTCCCCGACACGCCCGAGAACGAGTTTTACCGGGAGTACATGAATCGGATTCTCTTCGCCGACCGCAACTTCTCCGTCGGGGCCCATAAGAAAGGACACTTGACCGAGCGCGGCCAATTTTACCTTATGTTAGGCCCGCCCCTCGAGCGGGAGCGTTACGTGACCCAATCGGACATCTGGCCCCTGGAGCTCTGGTTTTACAAGGGCGAAACGGCCTATGGGCTCCCGGCCTACTTCTACCTCATTTTTTACCAGCCCGACGGCATCGGCGATTTCCGTCTCTTCTACCCGGGCGTCGAGGGGGCCGAGAAGCTCGTCATCCCCTCGGTTTACGCCGAAGCCCGCCAGATGACCCTCCCGGCCGACACCCTGCGCAAGATTTCGGCCGAGCTGGCCTCCGCCTCGAAAAGCTACGTCGCCAGCGAAGGGGGCGGCGGCCTGTCCTCCCTGTCCTCCGTCGCCCTCATCGCCGGGATCAAGGACCTCAAGGAGAAGAAATTCTCCGACGCCTACGCCCGGTCCTTCCTCAGCTTCAAGGATTTTGTCGAGACGGACTATTCCGACAACTTCCTGGCGAGCGCGTTCAAGGCCCGGCTCCTCCGGTCCAGCGGCCAGACGTTCCTCCACTGGACGCTCGAGCCGGAGCGGATCAGCTTCGCCCGGCGCGGCGATCTCTACGTAGCCCAGTTCGAGCTTTTTCTCCGGCTTGAGGACCCATCCGGGAATCTCGTCTACCAGTCCCAGGAGGAAATCCCCATCCGCCTCAACGAAGAGCAATACAAGAGCCACGAGCGCCGCCGCTTCGCCCTGCAGGACACCCTGCCCGTCATTCCCGGCAAATTCAAGCTCAGCGTTCTTCTGAAAAACAAGACCGGGCGCGATTTCACCTCGGTTGAAAACACGGTCGCCATCGCCGAGGAAACCGGCCCGCGTCTCAGCCATCTCCTCCTCAGCCACGGCCAAGGGCCGGTCGCGGAAGCCGAACGGGCCCGTCTCAAGCCGTTCGCCTTCAACGGCGTCCAGCTTGCCTTCGGCGCCCGGCCGGAATTCACCCCGGGGGAGACGCTGGTCTGCTTCCTCCAAGGAGCCGGCCTCGAGGCGGCCGCCGGCCGGACGGTCACGTTCGGTCTTTACGGACCGGACGGAAATTCCGTCGCCGCGGCCGATCCGAAGCCCCTCGAGGACGTTCTCGGCCCCGGCGGCGAAATGGAGGCCTCGGCCCGCTTCGACTTGTCCGGCGTCAAGCCGGAGTACTACGAAGCCCGGGCCGCCGTCCAGGAGGCCGACGGCCGGATTCTCCTGAGCGCCGCCGAGCCCTTCGTCCTTTTGGCCCAGGCGGCCCCCATGATTCCCTGGACGCTGGCCCGGGTGCGGGACGCGTTTCCCAACGCCGAGGCCCTGACCATCCTGGCCACCCAGCGCTTCACGACCGGCGGATCCGATCGGGCGGTCCCCCTCCTGGAACGGGCCCTGTCCCTCAAGGACGACCCGGCCGCCCGGCTGCTGCTGGCTAAAACGCTTTACTCCCTGAACCGCTATGAGGAATCGATCGCCGCCGCGAAGGCCGTTTACGAGACGGGCGGCAACCGCGAGGCGGGCAAGGTCCTGGCCCTCGGCCTGACCGCCCTCAAGGACTGGTCCGGCGCCCTCGTCTATTTGGAACAGCTGCTGGAAGGGGCGATCGAGGTCGAGGTTCTGAACCTGGCCGCTGAATGCCTGCTTCAGCTCGGCCGGCCCGGGGAAGCCGTTCCCCTTCTCGAGCGCTCCCTGGGGCTCGTCCCCACGCAGCCGGCCGTCCAAGCCCTCCTCGAGCGGGCCAGGAAAAAATCGTGATTCCTCGGAAGGAGACACCGATGAAAAATAAAAACGCCGCCGTGATGGTTTTCACCTTGATCGCCGCCGCGGTTTTCTTCGCTCCCGGCCTGTCCCGGGCGCAATACCAGGGGCGCCTCGAGGGCGTCGTCACGGATGCCACGGGAGCGCCGCTGGCCAAGGTCACGGTGATCGTCGCCTCCGTGAAGTCCGCCTCCATGAACTACACCCTGACGACCGACTCCCAGGGCAAGTTCAGCCAGGTCGGAATAACGCCGGGCTACTACCAGATCACCTTCAAGAAGGAAGGCTTCCAGCCCAAATCCTCCGAGATCCACGTCCGGATCGCCGACGTCACCCGGGTCGGGGCGACGCTCGAGAAGGGCGGGGAGGCGCTGGAAAAAGCTCTTTCCGACGCCGACCGGCTTCTGCTCAAGGGGAACAAGCTCGCCGAGGAAAACCGGTATGAAGAGGCGATCGAGGCCTTCAAGGAAGCCATCGCCCTCAGCTCGTTCAACTGGGGATACCATTTCAACCTCGGCTTAGCCTATAAAAAGATCAACAAGCTCGAGGAAGCGACGGCCGCCTTCCAAAAGGCCGTCGAGCTCAATCCCGAAAGCTACAGCTCCAACAAAGAGCTGGCCGAGGCCTTGGCCAAGGCCGACAAGTTCGAGGAGGCGGCGGGCCATTACCAGAAAGCGGTGGACGTCAGCCCCGAGGATCCCGATGCCTCCTATAACCTGGGGGCCTGCTTGATCAACGTGGGCCG
>JAAZPG010000316.1 GCA_012797375.1 Acidobacteriota bacterium | reverse complement strand
TCGCTCGTCGTGACCGACCGCGGATACCTCCGGATTCAGAAATCCTGGCGGGAGCGGGCGGCCACCGCCTTGGCTTGTCCCTTGATCCAAGTGGAAACCGAGACCGTGGTTCCCGTGGAGAAGGCTTCGACCAAGGAAGAATACTCGGCGGCCACGTTCCGTCCGAAGATCCGGAAAATCCTGGATTCCTCTCTTGCCGTTTCCCCCGACCGGAAGCCGCTTCGGGATTCCCTGGGATGGAAGGGGGACTCGATCGACCTCGAGAACATCGAGGACGTCCTGGCCGGCTTGAAGATCGACCGGAGCGTCGGCCCGTCGCCCTTCTACCGGGGCGGGACGGAGGAGGCCAAGAGGCGCTTCCGCCTTTTCCTCCGGGACCGGCTCGATCATTTCGCCGATCTCCGCAACAATCCGACCGTCGATTTCCTCTCCCACCTCAGCCCTTATCTCCATTTCGGCCAGATCTCGCCGGTCTGGGCGGCGGCGAAGGCGGCCGCGTCGAATAGCCGCGGCCGGGAGGCCTTCCTCGAGGAGCTGGTCGTCCGGCGGGAGCTGGCCGTGAATTTCGTTCATTACAACGACCGCTACGACACGTTTGAATCGCTGCCGGCCTGGGCCCGGGCGACCCTGGCCCGTCACGCGGCCGATCCCCGGCCCGTCCTCTACACGCGGGCCGAGCTGGAGGCCGGGAAAACGCATGATCCTTGCTGGAACGCGGCCCAGCGGGAAATGGCCGTGACCGGCAAGATGCACGGCTACATGCGGATGTATTGGGGGAAGAAAATCCTGGAGTGGAGCGCCTCGCCGGAAGAAGCCTACGCGACCGCCCTCTATCTTAACAACAAGTACGAGATCGACGGCCGGGATCCCCGCGGCTTCGCCGGGGTGGCCTGGTGCTTCGGCAAGCACGACCGTCCTTGGGGCGAGCGTCCGATCTTCAGCCTGGTCCGCTACATGAACGAGGCGGGCCTGCGAAGGAAATTCGACGCCGACCGGTACGTCCGCAACGTCGCCGAACTCGCCGCCCGGAAGGATTGAGCCCCTAGGGCCGGCGCTCGAGGCGGAATTTCTCGACGAGATGATGGGGGTGGTAGGAGAGCTTGGCCCGGCGCAGGCCGGGCAGGCCGAGGTCCTGCTCGCGGTTGATGAAGGCGAAATCCTTCAAGGCGTGGCGGACGAATTCCCGGTTCATGATCTGGGCCAGGCCCTCGCAGCAGGGGCTGACGATCTCGATGTGGATGACGGCCGTGTCCCGGGTGAGGGGCTCGCCGATTGAAAGGGCGGCGAACCTCCCGTCGACCTCGATCGCCCCTCCCAGGAGGCCGAGCTCGCGGAAATGGGCCAAGGCCTCCGAGATGGCCGTCTTCTGCCCCTGGGCCATGTCCGAGTGATCGTCCCGCTCGGCGAACCACTCCTCGAACAGCCGCCGGCCGGCGTCCAGGTGACCGTTGTCCAGGGGGACGTAACGCCATTGGTGCTCGCGTTCAAATTTCCGGATCCGGTTCCTCTTGCCGTCGTATTTCTTGCCCGCCAGGTCCGCCAGGTCCGCGGCCGCGTAGACGTAATCGAACTCGTCGCGCTCGGGCCTGCAAAGGAAGTCCGCCCCATGCTCTTGGACGAACGCGGCCGGAACCCGGGCCAGCCGGGGCACGACGTCGAGAAGGGCCCGGACGGCGCCGGCCGCGTCCGTCCCGCCGACGGGGGCGAGGGCGTAGGGCGGCCGCCCGGGACAGTCGAACACGAGGCAGAGATTCCCGTCGAGGATCGTCCAGCGGGTCTTTTCGAAATGCCGCCAGATGAAATTGTTCCCGAACGAATACTCGCAGGCTTCCACGGCCGCCCGCTCGAAAAATCCCTGGACAACGGAACGGTCCTCGAGCGCCAGGGGCTTGAATTCGGGAAAGGCCGGAAGGCTCATGATTTCTCCCGGACCATGACGGCGCAGCGGCTCTTGTCGCAGCCCGCGCACCAAGCCGGATCCTTGGCCATCCCCCGCGGGACGCGGAGCGTCCGGGCGAATCCGTGCCGCTCGAAATAGCCGGGAATGACGGTGGCCAGGTAAACGTCCGCCCCGGCGGCTGCCACCGCCGTCTCGATCAGCCGGCCTCCCAAGCCCTTTTCCCGGGCCGCGGGATCGACGCCGAGGGAGACGAGCTCCCGGCTGTCGGCGTGAACGAGAAGGGAGACGATCCCGAGGACGCGCCCGTCTTTCTCGGCCAGCCAAAACAGGGCTTTTTCCATGCCGGGGTAATCGAGGCCGAGCGCCTCGGCCAGCTTCCTGATCGCCGGGAAGTCCTCCGGGCGGGCTTTTCGTATCAACATAGCCCGATATTATAGCAAAAAAGCTTTCCGGCCGCGGATGTCTCGGCCCGGGCTTCGGGGAAATCATCTTAAAAACCTTGCCGAAGTTTGACCGATGGAGGGAGGTGCTATACAATCCCGCAGAGGTTTTTTCTCCGTGAAGACGCCCTTAACCGTTCGTTTCGCCCCGAGCCCCACCGGCTTTCTGCATCTCGGAAGCGCCCGGACCGCCCTGTTCAACTGGCTGGCGGCCCGCAGCTCCGGAGGCCGCTTCCTTCTCCGCGTCGAAGACACCGACAAGGTCCGCTCCGAACAGCGGTTCCTGGACGAGATCCTGGAGGACCTGGCCTGGCTCGGCCT
>JAAZPG010000035.1 GCA_012797375.1 Acidobacteriota bacterium | reverse complement strand
CTGAAGAACGGCCGCGTCGACATCATCATCGGAACGCACCGTCTCCTTTCGGCTGACGTGGCTTTCCGCGATCTGGGACTGCTTGTTGTCGACGAGGAGCAGCGGTTTGGAGTCGCCCACAAGGAAAAAATCAAGCATCTCAAGGCCAGCGTCGACGTCTTGACGCTGACGGCCACGCCGATCCCCCGGACCCTTAACCTGTCCCTGACCGGCCTCCGCGATATCAGCCTGATCGAAACGCCGCCCAAGGACCGGCTGGCCGTTCACACGGTCGTGACGACGTTTTCTCCGAGGCTGATCGCGGCCGCGATCCGGCAGGAGATCGCCCGCGGGGGGCAGGTCTATTACGTCCTCAACAAAATCGAGGAGATGGATTCCTTGTCGGCGAAGATCCGGGAATGGGTCCCGGACGCCCGCTTGGCCGTGGTCCACGGCCGGATGGCTCCGGCCGAGCTCGAAATGAAGATGATTGATTTCATCAACCAGAAGTACGATGTCCTGGTCTCGACGACGATCATCGAAAACGGAATCGACATCCCCCTGGTCAACACCCTGATCGTCCAGCGGGCCGATCATTTCGGCTTGGCCCAGCTCTACCAGCTGCGCGGCCGGGTCGGACGGTCTTCCCGCCAGGCCTTCGCCTATTTTCTCGTTCCGCCGTTCGCCGAGCTGACTCCGATCGCCCGCAAGCGCCTCGAAGCCATCAAGGAATTCAGCGAGCTCGGATCCGGATTCCGTCTGGCGATGAAGGATCTGGAAATCCGGGGCGCCGGCCATCTGTTCGGAGAGCAGCAACATGGGACGATGGAAGCCGTTGGATACGACTACTTCATCCATCTCCTGGAGCAGTCGATCAAGGAGCTCAAGGGCGGGGAGGTCGAGGAGGCCCGGTGCGAGATCAATCTTCGGGTCGAGGTCCGAATCCCCGAGGCCTACATCCCGGCCATCAACGTGCGGCTCAGCTTGTATAAGCGGATCTCCTCGGCCGCGGACCTGGATGAGATCCGGTCGCTGGAGGAGGAAATCCGGGACCGTTTCGGTCCGCCGCCGCCGAGCGTCGAACATCTTCTCCAATACGGCCGGATCAAGATTCTGGCCCAGCGTCTGAAGCTTTCGGCCGTCGATCGCGTCGACCGGAAGCTGATTCTCAAATTCCAACCTTCAACGGATGTTGATCCAGCCCGGATTTCAAGTCTTCTCAACAAGATGCGGGGATCAATGACTCCGGAAGGCGTTCTCAGCCTGCCGCTCCGCTCCCCCGCCTCAGCCGGCGTTCTGCGTGAAACCGCCCGGCTCTTGCTGGAGTTGTCAGGGATGGGATAAAATAACTCATTGGCATTTGGCACAGATGAAGCGCAATCCGGACTTTTTGGCGGCGGCTGTTTTGGCGGCGGCGGCTCTCTGCCTGGGGGCGGGAGCCTGCGGCGGCAAGACCGGATCTCCTCCCGCTTCCGAGGGATTCCGTCTGGACGATCCGCAAAAAGCCGCTCTTCCGGTCTTGACGGTCGAGG
>JAAZPG010000315.1 GCA_012797375.1 Acidobacteriota bacterium | reverse complement strand
ATCCTGAGCGCCTATCTTCAGGATCTGCCGGCCCGGGTCGAGGGATACGGCCGCGACGATCCGCCCGAGAAATGCGCGGCCCGGTTGGCGGAGCTGATCGCCGAAAACCGCGGCGCCGTCCACGAGATCCGGCCGATGGAGGAGCCTCGGCTTCCGGACTGCGCTTACACGTTCGCCACCCTCACCGGGCGGCTGTCCATCGATCATTCCCGGTGCCTCCATTGCGCGTCCAAGGGCTGCCTGGAAGCGTGCGGGCGGAAGATCCTTGAAGCCGACGCCGAGGGCCTGCCCGTTCTGGCGATTCCCGAGGCCGAGGCGAAGAAAGGCAAGTGCACGGAATGCCTGGCTTGCGAGATCTTCTGCCGCTTTCATGAACAGCAGGCGATCCACATCGAGCTGCCGATCCCGGGGCTGAAGGAATACCGGGACCGGCTCCGGCGGGAAATGAAATGAGGCGCGGATAGGGTCATGGCCATCTTTGTCGACGAAAAAAGCAAAGTTCTGATTCAGGGCATCACCGGCCGGGAGGGCATCGCCCGGACCCGGCTGATGAAGGATTACGGCACCAACGTCCTGGCCGGAGTCACGCCGGGCCGCGGCGGCCAGGACGTCTACGGCGTCCCCGTTTACGACGCCGTCGAGGAAGCCGTCGAGAACGTCGGGCCGATCGACGCCAGCGTTATCTTCGTCCCGGCGGCGGCCGTGAAGAACGCCGCCCTGGAAGCCTTGGCGGCCGGGGTGAAGCTGCTGGTGATCGTCCCCGACCGCGTTCCGATCTACGATGTTCTGGATATCGCCGCCGCGGCCAAGGACGCCGGGGCGAGATTCGTCGGTCCCAACACCCTGGGCCTCCTGAGCCCGGGAAAGGCGGTCCTGGGAATGATCGGCGGCCGGGCCGAGCGGGCCAGGGAATGGTTCCAGCCCGGACCGGTCGGCGTCAGCTCCCGAAGCGGAGGGATGACGTCGGCCGTCGCCTACTATCTCAGCCGGGCCGGGCTCGGCCTGAGCACGATCGTTCACGTCGGAGGGGACTCGATCGTCGGCTCGTCCCATCCCGAGGTCATGGAGCTGTTCGAGCGGGACCCGGAAACGAAAGCGGTGGCGATGTTCGGCGAAATCGGGACGACCCAGGAGGAGCGGGTCGCCGATTTGATCGAGCATAAAAAATTCACCAAGCCGCTGGTGGCCTTCATCGGAGGCAAGGCGGCCAAGTCGGGGACGCGGTTTTCCCACGCCGGAGCCATCGTCGACGGCAACCGCGGCTCCTATGAAAGCAAGGTCAGGCGGCTGCGGGAAGTCGGCGTCCATGTGGTCGAGGCCGTGGCCGACATCCCCGGCCGGGTCGCCGGGCTCCTGGCCGGAAAGAAATAGCGGCCGGAACGCCGGGCCGCAAAGGAGAAGCGACATGTCTGATAACCAAGAAAAATGGCCGACGGCCATCACCGAAGTCAAACCCAACCGGATCATGGCCCGGGGATATCTCATCGACGAGATGATGGGAAAGATCTCGTTCGCCCAGGCCGTCTGCCTGATTCTTACGGGGGAGCTGCCCGCGCCCGCCGTCGGGAAGCTGCTGGATGCGATCTTTGTCTCGTCCATCGATCACGGGGCCTCCCCGCCCTCGGCTCTGGCCGCCCGGACCGTGGCCTCGACCGGGGCGGAGCTCAACGCCGCCGTCGCGGCCGGAATCCTGGCCATCAACCGTTTCCATGGAGGAGCGATTGAGGAAGGACAGCGGATGTTCCTGGCCATCGCCCAAAAGGCCGAGGCCTCCGGAGGCGATGAAGCCGCCGCGGTCAAAGCCGTTCTGGACGAGATGAAGGCCAGGGGCAAGCGGGCCTCCGGTTTCGGCCACCGGCTGCACACGAAGGATCCGCGGACGGCGAAGCTGTTCGGATTGGCCGAGGAGCTCGGCCTGGCCGGCCGGCACGTCCGTCTCGCCCGCTTGACCGAGGAAGCTTTGGCGGCCCAGCTGGGCAAGCCCCTGCCGATCAACGTGGACGGAGCGATCGCCGCTCTTCTCTGCGATTTGGGCATTCCGCCGGCGATCGGGAACGCCTTTTTTATGATCGCCCGGGTGCCCGGCCTCGTGGCCCACGTCCACGAAGAAAAAACCCGGATGAAGCCCATGCGGAAGATCGACCCGGCGGGCTATGTTTACGACGGCCCTCCGGAAAGGAAGATCCCATGAGCGTTTCCCGCGAAAAAATCCTCGAGCTTTTGCCCGATATCGGGCAGATCGCCGATCCCGGCCTCCGCGAGCTCACCCTCAAGATCTGGTTTGAAGCGGTCAAGAAGGGCGGATGGTCGGAGCCCGACCTGGCCCGGATGCCTTTCACCCTCCTTCTCAAGACGGTTTCGGTGAGCCTCGTCGAGCACACCCGCAACGTGACCCGGACGGCGGTCGGCATCGGCGACGTCCTCGGCAAGGAATATGCCGGAAAGGTCCGGGTGGACCGCGACGCTCTCCTGGCCGGGGCCCTTCTCCACGACGTCGGCAAGCTTTTCGAGTACACCCTCGAGAACGGAGCCTTCGTCAAGAGCCGGGCCGGCGACCTCCTCCGACACCCGATTTCCGGGGCGGCCTTCGCCTACCAGTTCGGCCTCCCGGAGGAAATCGTCCACATCATCGCCGCCCACTCCAAGGAAGGAGACGGCGGGCGGCGGACGATCGAGGCGATCATCGTCAACCACGCCGATTTCGTCAATTTCGACGTCTTCAAGTGAGAGGGATTCCGCCATGGCCCAGACGTTCAGCGAGAAAGTCCTGAGCCGGAAGGCCGGCCGGCCCGTCCGGGCGGGGGAAGTGGTCACCGTCTCCCCCGACTACTGCCTGTCCCACGACAACTCGGCGGCCATCATCGGCGAATTCAAGAAAATCGGCGTGCCGCGGGTCAAGGCTCCGGACAAGATCATCATCATCCTCGATCACATCGTCCCGGCGGCCGACGAAAAATACGCCCAGAACCACAAAACCATCCGCGAATTCGTCCGGGAGCAGGGCCTGCCCCATTTCTATGACATCCAGAACGGCGTCTGCCACCAAGTCCTGCCTGAATCGGGCTTCGCCCTCCCGGGCTTCCTGATCATGGGGAGCGATTCCCACACGACGACATACGGGGCTTTCGGGGCTTTTTCCGCCGGGATCGGCCGGACCGAAGCCGCCTCCATCTGGGCCACCGACGAGATCTGGCTGCGGGTGCCCGAAACCCTCCGGATCGAGTTCAGCGGCCGGTTCCCCGAGAACGTCTGCGCCAAGGACGCGATCCTCAAGCTCATCGGCGACCAGGGGGCCGACCGGGCCAATTACGAAGCGGTCGAATTCGCCGGCCCGGCGGCCGGGGAATTCAGCCTGTCCTCGCGGATGACCCTGGCCAACATGGCCGCGGAGATGGGGGCCAAGAACGGATACTTCGAGCCGGACGCCCTGACCGTCGCCTGGCTCAAGGCCCGGACCTTCCGGGAATTCGAGGTCGTCGTCTCCGACCCCGGGGCGGCTTACGAGGCCGTCCTGCCGTTTGATCTTTCAACGCTCGAGCCCCAGGTCGCCTGTCCCCACACCGTCGACAACGTCAAGCCCGTCCGCGATGTCGCCGGCACGCCCGTCCAGCAGGTTCTCATCGGAACCTGCACGAACGGCCGGGTCGAGGACCTGGCGATCGCCGCCCGGATCGTGAAAGGGCGGAAGGTCCATCCCGGAACCCGGACGCTGGTCCTTCCGGCCTCCCGGGCGGTCTATCTCGAGGCTCTTCGCAACGGCTCGATCGAGACGCTGAGCGAGGCCGGCTGCGTCATCCTCAATCCCGGCTGCGGCCCCTGCCTCGGCGCCCACCAGGGGCTCCTGGCGGCGGGCGAGGCCGTCCTTTCGACCTCCAACCGCAATTTCCGCGGCCGAATGGGAAGCCGCGACTCGGCCATCTACCTGGCTTCGCCGGCGACGGCCGCGGCCTCCGCCCTGGAGGGAAAAATCACCGATCCGAGGATACGCTCATGAGCACCGGACGCGTCTGGAAATACGGCGACGACATCAACACCGACGTCATTTTCCCGGGGCGCTACACCTATGCGTTGATGTCCCCGGAGGAGATGGCCAAGCATGCGATGGCGGACCTGGATCCGGT
>JAAZPG010000314.1 GCA_012797375.1 Acidobacteriota bacterium | reverse complement strand
GGAAAGACGGCCGTAAAACGGCCGTCCCGCTCTTTTCCTTTCCCGGTTTATCGGGCATATTCAACCGCCCGCATCTCCCGGATGACCGTCACCTTGATCTGTCCGGGGTAATCCAGCTCGTTTTTGATCTTGGCCGCGATATCCTTGGCGATCAGCCCGGCCCGCTCGTCGGCGACCTTGCCGGCGTCGACCATGATCCGGATCTCGCGTCCGGCCTGAAGGGCGAACGCCTTGGACACGCCCTCGAAGCCCTTGGCCAGGGTTTCGAGCTTTTCCAGCCTCTTGATGTAATTTTCGAGAAGCTCCCGGCGGGCGCCCGGCCGGGCCGCCGACAGGGTGTCAGCCGCCTGAACCAGGACCGCCTCGATGGAGGGGAAATCCACGTCCCGGTGGTGGGAGGCGATGGCCGCGACGACCGCTTCATTCTCGCCGTACTTCCGGCAGAGCTCGACGCTCAGCTCGGTGTGGGTTCCCTCGACCTCGCGGTCGATGGCCTTGCCGACGTCGTGGAGAAATCCGGCCCGGAGGGCCGTTTGGGTGTTCAGGCCCAGCTCTTGGGCCATGGCTGCGCTGAGGAAGGCGACTTCCTTGGAATGCTGGAGGACGTTCTGGCCGTAGGAGGTCCGGAATTTCAGCTTCCCCATCAGCTTGATGAGCTCGGGATGGAGGTTCTGGATGCGCAATTCCATGGCCGCCGCTTCTCCGTCCTGCCGGATCTTGTCCTCGAGCTCGGCTTTGACGTTTTCAACGACCTCCTCGATCCGGGCCGGATGGATGCGGCCGTCCAGGACGAGCCGCTGGATGGCCAGCCGGGCGGCTTCCCGGCGGACCGGATCGAAGCTGGAAAGGATGACCGCTTCCGGAGTGTCATCGACGATGATGTCCACGCCCGTGGCCACTTCCAGGGCCCTGATGTTCCGGCCCTCGCGGCCGATGATCCGGCCCTTCATGTCCTCGCTCGGAAGATCGACGACGGAGACCGTCGACTCGACGACGTGCTCGGCGGCCGAGCGTTGAATCGCTCCGCTGATCACCTCGGCCGCCAGCTGGCGGCTCTTGGCCCGCGTTTCCTCGTCGAGCCGCTTGAGCGTCTGCATCGCCTCAAGGCGGGCCTCGTCCTCGACCTTGCGGATGATCTGAGCCTTGGCTTCCTCCTGGGTCATGCTGGAGATGCGTTCGAGCTCGACCAGTTGGTCCTGGATGACCGAGGAGATCCGCTTCGCCTCATTCTCGATTTCCTGCTCTTTCTGAAGGAGGCTCCGCTCCTTGGTCGCGATATCCCGGTCCCGGCGGTCGAGCCCCTGGATCTTGCGATCGAGATTCTCCTCCTTGTGGACGAGGCGCCTCTCCACCTCGTTGAGCCGGCGCCGCTTGTCCTGGGTCATCCGCTCGAACTCGGCGTCGGCCGAAGCCAGCTTTTGGCGGGCTTGGTTCTGGGCTTGGGAGACGAGGCGCTGGGCCTCGCTCTTGGCTTGTCCGACGAGCCCGGCCGCTTCCTCGCCGGCCCGGAACAGCTTCTTGGCCCCCGACGTCCGCTTGACCTGAATGAAAAGGATACCCGCGGCCAGGATGATCAGGACGGCCAAGCCGATATAAAGAATTCCAATGTTCACGGTCTCTCCTCCTTCCCAAAAGTGCAGCGAGGAAGAGCCGTCCGGCAGGGGGGACTTACGGGGTGGGGCCGGTCCGAAGGACGTTCCAAGGCCGCCGGTGTCCGGCGGCGGGCGTTTTTTCGCTCGGGTTAAGCATGATCATCCTTGAACAGGTTCGACGCCACGGTCGCGATTTCGGCTTCCATCCGGTCGATGCGTTCGTCCACTTGTTCCAACCGCTTCCGGCTGACGAAGTAGTCATCGGCGATATTCAAAGCCGCGAGGACGGCGATTTTCGTTGGGTCCTCCGATCGCGACTTCACCGCAATTTCCTGCATCTTTTGGTCCACATAGGACGTCAGACGGCTGATATATTCTTCGTTTTCCTCACCTTTCACTCTGATTTTATACGTTCGTCCGTAGATTTCGATCTCGACGATATCGCTCATCACATGCCCAGCTTGTCGATCTGGGAAATGATCGCTTCGATCTTCCCCTTCATTTCTTCCCTTTCATTTTCGTATTTTTTGAGCTCCCCGTCAAGTTTGACGACTTTCCGGGCAAGATCCTCGGAATCCCGTTTTTCGGCTTTGAGATCCTTGACCAGCTGCTTGAGTTTTTCGTTTTCTGTCGACAAGCGCTGGATATGATCGATCACCCCGGTGATTTTATCCTCGAGGATTTTCAAGCGGTCGATTTCATTGGTCACGCACCGTCTCCTTTTCGAAGCTCGATCTGGAACGCCGATTTCAAGACTTTCAAGACTTTTTGGACGGATTTATCCGCTTTCTCGGCCAGGAGCGTGGCTTGGGGATTCCGGAAGACAAACCGCATCGAAAGCGATGTCCGGCCGTCGGGATGATGGGGGCCGGCGTACCGGTCGATGATGTCGAACGATTCCAGGTAGGGGACCGCGGCCCGTTCCACGGCCGACTTGATCTCCTGGTAGAAGATATCCCGGGAGACGAAAAACGAAAGATCGCGGACAACGGCGGGAACTTTGGGCGGCGGTTCGTAAGCGAAGGCCGCGGGTTTCTTTTCCAGGAGACAACCCAAGTCGATTTCCGCGGCGAAGACCGGTCCGGTCGTCCCGGCGGCCTCGCAGACCGACTCGCGGACACGCCCTAAAAGGCCGATCTTCTCCCCCTTGTAAAGAACGGCCAGGGCCGACCCCTCGGCGAACGCCGGGTGTTCAGCCGGCTCGTAGACAAGCGTTTCATAGCGGAGGGCCGCCAAGGCGGATTCCAGGGCGCCCTTGAGATGGGGGAAATTCGCGGCTGAGGGCGGACGGCTCCAGTGGGGAAGGCCCACCGGCCCGGCGCTCAGGAGGCCGAGGAAAAGCTCCTCGGCAGGCGGAGCGTCCTCGATCCGGTGGAAGATCCTGCCGATTTCAAAAATATGGACGTCCTCGGTTCCGTGGTTTTGGTTGTGCCGGAGATTGATCAGCAAGCCGCCGAGAAGCGTCGTCCGGAGAGCGGCGGCATGGACGGAAAACGGATTGCGCAGAGTCACCGGCGTCCGTTCCGTCTGCAGAACAGCCTCCTTCTCCGGGTCGGCGAAGCTGGCGTTGACGACTTCATCGAATCCGTAATGAAAGAGCCGGCGGGAGAGGCGGTCGATCCGGTCCCGGTTCGAGGGAATAGGTTCCAAGGCATCCAGCGGCGGGACGACCGAGGGGATGCGGTCGTATCCGAAAAAGCGGGCGATTTCCTCGATCAGGTCCGCCTCCCGCTCGATGTCGACGCGAAACGAAGGGACCGTGACGAGCCAGGATCCGGGAGCCTTGGATTTGGTCGAAAAGCCGAGATCGGCGAGCGTTTTCTCAATGAACGCATCGGGGACGGCGACGCCGAGAAGCTCGGCCGTCCGGGCGGAGCGGAGCACGACTTCCCGCGGCTTCCGCGGCCGGCGATAAAGGTCGACCAGTCCCTTGGAGACGCGTCCGCCGAAGGAACAAAGCAGCGAGGCGGCCATCGCCGCCGCCTCGGGGGCGAAGCCGATGTCCGCGCCGCGCTCGAACCGGTAGCTGGCGTCGGTCACGATTTCCAGGGCCTTGCGGGTCCGGCGGATCGAGGCCGG
>JAAZPG010000313.1 GCA_012797375.1 Acidobacteriota bacterium | reverse complement strand
GGCCGAGGCCGGCGATCAGCCGGTCGATCGAAAGCCCGCTCATGTCGTGGATGTTCCGCCCGTCGATCCGGACGGCCAGGCTCCGGGGATTGAGGCGGGCTCCTTCGCAGGAGGGGCAGCGGTCCCCGGTCAGCTCGGTCTCGCCGTCCTCGTTCAGGGTCGTGTCAAATCCAAGGCCGTGGCACCGCGGGCAGGCGCCGTAGGGGCTGTTGAACGAGAAGTTGCGCGGTTCGAGATCCGGCAGGCTGACGTCGCAGACCGGGCAGCGGAGCTTCCGGGAATAATAGCTTTCGGCTCCGTCCTCGGCGATGATCAGGACCTCGCCGTCCGTCAATTCCAACGCCCGCTCAACCGCCTCCTGGAGACGGCCGCGGGAAGAGGCGGACGAGCGCAGGTCGTCGATCTGGACTTCCCCGGTGTGGGACCGCGTTTTTACCAGGATGATTTCATCCTCGAGATCGCGGAAAACGCCGTCCAGCCGGAGCCGGAGATAACCCTTTTTCCGGAGGCGGTCAAAGAGCCGGTGGTATTCGCCCTTGCGGCCCTTGATGACGGGGGCCATGACCTTGATCCGGCCGCGGGCCGAATCGAGGATGCGGTCGATGATTTGGTCGGTCGACTGGGAGCTCACCGCCCGTCCGCAGGACGGGCAGTGGGGGATGCCGGCCCGAGCGAACAGCAGCCGGAGGAGGTCGTACATCTCGGTCACGGTCCCGACGGTCGAGCGGGGGTTGGAGGAGATTGTCTTCTGCTCGATCGAAATGGCCGGGGACAGGCCCTCGATGGATTCGACGTCCGGTTTTTCCATCATCTCCATGTATTGGCGGGCGTAAGCCGACATGCACTCGATGTAGCGGCGCTGGCCCTCGGCGAACAGCGTGTCGAAGGCCAACGAGGATTTGCCCGATCCGGACGGCCCGGTGACGACGATGAACCGGTTGCGGGGAAGACGGACGTCGATCCTCTTTAAATTGTGCTGGGCCGCCTTCTTCACGACGATTTCGTTGAGCATAACCTTGTCATTTTAAGACTTTTCAGCGGCCGGAGCAAGAAAATTTGACGGCCGGCCGGCCGATGCGCTAGCATGCCGCTATGGGCCGCCAAGAGAATCTTCACAAGGCGCTCGAGATTCTCCGGGACGAATCCCTGAAAACGAATTCGCTGACCGCCCTGAAGCATCTGCCGGCGCAGGAAGGCCGGTACGCCGATTACCCGGCCGAGGTCCACCCCGCCCTGGTAAAGGCTCTCCGGGACAAGGGCTTCGAGCGGCTGTACGTCCACCAGCGGGCCAGCTGGGAAGCGGTGAGGAACGGGGGGAATCCCGTGGTCGTCACCCCGACCGCCTCGGGGAAAACCCTCTGCTACAACCTGCCCGTCCTCGATGCGATCCTCAAGGATCCCTCGGCCCGGGCCCTCTACCTCTTCCCGACCAAAGCCCTGGCCAACGACCAGCGGGCCGAGCTCGACGAGACGATCGCCCGCCTGCCCGGGGAAATCCGGATCTTCACTTACGACGGCGACACTCCCCAAGACGCCCGGCGGGCCATCCGGGCCCGGGGTCACATCGTCCTGACCAATCCGGACATGCTCCACGCCGGGATCCTGCCCCATCACACCAAGTGGATCAAGCTCTTCGAAAACCTGAAATACGTGGTCATCGACGAGCTCCATAACTACCGGGGCATCTTCGGCAGCCACCTGGCCAACGTCCTCCGCCGGCTCAAGCGGGTCGCCGCCTTCTACGGGGCAAATCCCCAGTTCATCCTCTGCACGGCCACGATCGCCAACCCGCTGGAGATGGCCGAGAAAATGATCGAGGCCCCGCCGACGCTCATCGACGACAACGGCGCCCCCCGCGGGGAAAAATACGTTCTCTTCCACGTTCCGCCGGTGGTCAATGCGGCCTTGGGCATCCGCCGGTCCTACGTCAACGAAAGCCGCCGCATCGCCTCGATTTTCCTCCATCAGAACCTCCAGACGATCGTCTTCGCCCAGAGCCGTCTCGTCACCGAGGTCCTTCTGACCTATCTCAAGGAGGATCTGGAAAAAACCATCAAGCAGGAAGGCCTGATCCGCGGTTACCGCGGCGGCTACCTGCCGGTCAAGCGCCGGGAGATCGAGAAGGGCCTCCGGGAGGGAAAGATCCTCGGCGTCGTCTCGACCAACGCCCTCGAGCTCGGGATCGACATCGGCACCCTCGACGTGGCCGTGCTGGCCTCCTACCCGGGAACGATCGCCTCGACCTGGCAGCGGATCGGCCGGGCCGGCCGGAAATCCGGAGCCTCAGCGGCCGTGCTGGTCGCCTCCTCCGCCCCGCTCGACCAGTTCATCATCCATAACCCCGACTATTTCTTCGGAAAGTCGGTCGAGCGGGCCCTCATCAATCCCGACAACCTGACTATCCTCATCAACCACCTCGAATGCGCCGCCTTCGAGCTCCCGTTCCAGGACGGGGAGAAGTTCGGCCGGGCCGAAATCGGCGAAATCCTCAAATACCTCGAGGAGGAAAAGTTCCTCCATCATTCCAAGGACAAGTGGTACTGGACGTCGGACGCGTACCCGGCCGACGGAGTCAGCCTCCGGTCGATCTCCTCCGACAACTTCGTGGTCGTCGACACCACGGAAAAGACGCGGGTGATCGCCGAGGTGGATTTCACGGCGGCCCTGACGACTCTCCACGAGAAAGCGATCTATCTCTGCGAGGGCGAGCAGTACTTCGTCGAGAAGCTCGACTTCACCGAGCGCAAGGCGTACGTCAAGAAGACCGACATCGACTACTATACCGACGCCATCGACTACACCAAGATCAAGATCCTGGACGAGTTCGACAAAAAACGCCTGAAACGCTTCGACGTCCGCCACGGCGAAGTCCACGTCGCCACCCAAGTCGTCGGTTTCAAGAAAATCAAGTTTCACACCCAGGAAAACGTCGGCGCGGGCGATTTGAGCCTCCCCCAGAACGAGATGGGCACGACAGCTTGGTGGGCGACGATCCCGGGGGATCTCCTGGCCGGCCTGGCCTACGAACCCGAGGAAAAAATCAACGGTCTCTACGGTTTATCCTACATCCTCCACAATGTCGCTCCGCTCTTTCTCATGTGCGACATCCACGACTTGGGCGTCTCGATCGGCGACAACGCGACGGGCGAATCGATCCCGACCAGGGACGTCCGGGCCAAAGTTCAGCAGGGGGCGGGCGTCCTGTCCCTCGAGCCGGACTTCGAGCCCAATATTTTCCTCTACGATAATTATCCCGGCGGCATCGGCCTGAGCCCGACGCTGTTCGATCTCGACGAGAAGCTCCTCGACTACTGCCTGAAGACGATCGCCGCCTGCCCCTGCAAGTCCGGGTGCCCGTCCTGCGTCGGTCCGGTCTATGAAAGCGGGGAATCGGCCAAGGAGACGGCCCTGGCGATTCTTACAAAGATGCTGGCCTGACCGCCGTCGCCAGAAAGACCGGATCCCTGGCGGCCTAAATTGAATCGGTTCCGGCCCTGTGTTATCCTGAACCGGAACGCCCATGAACATCTTCAAGCTCATCACCGATGCCTCGATCGTCGTTCAGGCGATCCTCCTCATTCTCCTCTTTTTTTCCGTGTTCTCCTGGACGATCATCATATTCAAGCGCAAGACCTTCCGGACGGCCACGGCCCGGTCCAAGAAATTCCTGGAGATCTTTAAAAAAAGCCGGAGCCTGACCGAGGTCAACGAGGCCGCTAAATCCTATCCGGGCAGCCCCGCGGCCGCCCTGTTTCTGGCCGGCTACAAGGAGATCGCCTACCTGGCCAAGCAGCAGCAGGCGGCGTCCGAGCCCGCAAACGGCTCCCGCCTGGAAAACCTCAGCCGGGCCTTGACGAAGGCCTCCAACGCCGAAGTCGCCCGGATGGAAAAAATGATGGGATTTTTAGCCACGACCGGAAGCGTCTCGCCCTTCATCGGCCTGTTCGGCACGGTCTGGGGCATCATGGACACCTTCATCGGGATCGGCGTCACCGGATCGACCAGCCTGGTCTCGGTGGCCCCCGGCATCGCCGAGGCCCTCATCGCCACGGCCGTCGGTTTGTTCGCGGCCATTCCGGCGGTCATGGCCTACAACATGTTCCTCCACCAGCTCAAGGACCAGATCACCGACATGGAGGATTTTTCCCTCGAGCTTCTAAGCATCGCGGAACGTCTCTATGGTTCTCCCTAAGCTTCCCACCGTCCGGGCCAAGCGCGACGTCGGCACGGCCCTTTCCGAGATCAACGTCACGCCGTTCGTCGACGTGATGCTCGTCCTGTTGGTCATCTTCATGGTCACGGCCCCGATGATGCAAAGCGGCATCGGGGTCGATCTTCCGACGGCGGAAACCGACACGGCCCCGGCCGAGGAGGGCCTGTCCATCACCCTCCGTCCCGACCAGTCCGTCTATATCGGGGACTCGATCATCAACATCAACCTCCTCGAACGCCAGCTTCAGACCGCCTTCTACGGCAAAAGCAAGAAAGTCGTCTACCTCCGGGCGGATAAAAGCCTTCCCTTCGGCTTCGTCATGGACGTCCTGGACATCGTCAAGAAAACAGGAGTCGAGGTGGTCGGCCTCATGACCCGGCCGGAGGAGAAGAAGGCCGGCCGAAAATGACCTGGAGCGCCGCCGGCAGCGACCGGGCCTTCAAGCGGGCCCTTATCGTTTCGGCCGCCGGCCATGTCATCCTGTTTTCCTTCGTCATTCTCAATCCTTCCCTTCCCAAGAAGCCCTCGCCCAAGGGCGTCATCCATTACATTTCGATGGGGATGGTGGGAGGGGGCGGGGGCGGACGAGGAGGCGGCGGCGACGGACGGCTCCCCGGCGGCGGGAGCAAAGCCGCGGGAGGAACGACGGCGGTCAGTCAAAGAAAGCCGGAATCCCTCCGCGACCTGACCGTTCCGGAGAAAGTCGTCCCCAAGACGGAATCCCGGCTTCGGTACCCCGTCGACGACAAGACGAAGCGCAAAGCCGCCGCCGAAAAGAGGGCCTCCATCTCCAAGCCGGCTCCGGGAGGGAAGGCCGGAGCGTCCGGGTCGGCCGCCGGGACAGGCGGGGGCGGGGAAGGCGGCACCGGCCTGACCATCGGTCCCGGAGGCGCCGGTTCGGGCGGCGGGTTCGGGGAGGGATTCGGCGACGGCCTGACCGAATTCCCTTACGCCTATTACCTCCTCCGCGTC